>NZ_WLZY01000014.1 GCF_010122465.1 Phytoactinopolyspora mesophila
CCCTGTCTTTTCACGGTGATCTTGGGGTGAGGGTGTGTCAGTAAGACGAAAAGTGCTCCTGAGCAGGGAGAATGAGAGTGTCTAAGTCTTGTTCGCCCGGCTCGAATGGAGCACTTTTCGTATGGTTGAGCATACCGGCTGGTTCGGTGATCTGGTGGTCACCGGCACCGGGAGAAACCTCGTGTCGCATGCGGGCACGTCGGCATTGCGGATGCTGTCTGACCAGGTCGGACTTACTCAGGGTTTGTCGAAGGCGCTGGCCAGCCCCAGGATGCTGGTGCATGCCCGGGGTCGGGTGCTCTCTGACATGGCGGTGAGCATCGCCGACGGGTCTCAGATCATCTCCGGGATCGCCGCGATGGGCGAGTCCGAAGAGCTGTACGGTCCGGTCGCGTCCGTGCCGACCGCGTGGCGGTGTCTGGACGAGATCGCCGCCGCTGGTGAGCCCGGCGAGAAGAAGGTCACTCGGGCGGTGAACAAGACCCGCGCTCACGTGTGGGATCTCATCGTCGGCAGGCACGGTGAGTTGCCGCCGATCCGGATCGCGGACCGGGAAGTCCGCGGGATGGTGGGGATCCGTATCGACGCCACGCTCGGTGACGTGCATTCGGAGAAAGAGCAGGCCAGAGGGACATGGAAGGCCGGATACGGGTATCACCCGCTGCTGGGATACTGCGACAACACCCGTGAGCCGTTGGCGCAGATGCTGCGCCCTGGCAATGCCGGCTCGAACACCGCCAAGGACCACGTTGAGGTCGTCGACGCCGCGATCGCCGCGGTCCCGGCCAGCACCGCCGCCGGTTGCTGATCAGCGTCGACGGGGCCGGCTCCTCCCACGATCTGATCGACCACCTCGACCAGCTCGCGAAGCGTCCGGGCCGGCAACTGTGGTACACCGTCGGCTGGGACCTCACACAGCGCGAACGCGACGCGATCACCCTGGTGCCCGAGAAGGTGTGGCAGACCGCGATCGACACCTGCGGCAAACTGCGCACCAGCCGCGACGAGCACGCCCGGATCACCCCCGCCGCGCAGATCGCCGACATCACCGACTTGATCCGCACCGGACCACACGGCCTGAAGGACTGGCCAGCCGACCTGCGGGTCATCGCCCGCCGCGAGCGTGCGCACCCCGGCGCCCAGCTGTCGCTGTTCGAACAACACGCCGGCTGGCGGTTCCACCTCTTCGCGACCAACATTCCCCGCAGCCTGCCGTCCGGACACGCCAACCGGGTGCTGAACAACCTGGCCTACCTCGACGCCCTGGACCGTTCCCACGCCTGACTTCACCCACCGTTGCGTGATTGACGGTTCGGTAGGTCTGTGACCTGTGGGTTCGCGGTGTTCTGAGTGGTGGGATGGTCACTAAAAAGGGTTGGTGGTGTCGGTAGCCTGGGGCAGGTGGCGTCCCGATTCGTGCGCAAGGTCCGCACCGCCTCCGGTGCTGTGGCGGTTCAGATTGTTACCCGGCAGGGACGCGTGGTCGTTGACGTCGATCACATCGGCTCGGCCCACACTGATGCTGAACTCGCTCTGCTGGTCCAAACCGCCAGAGAACACCTTTCGCCTGGCCAGGAGACCCTTGACTTGGGTCCACTGGAACGCCGGTGCGAACGTGTCGATGATGTCGCCGACTGGACTACCAGCACCGAGCTCGGTGGCGCGGTCGAGGCTTCTTATGGTCGGCCTGCGATGGTCGCTGGTGGCGGCCAGGTCGTGGGCACCGAAGCGTTGATTCTTTGGGACGTCCTCACCGGCGCCTACGCCCAGTTGGGGTTCGATGTCCTCGGAGATGAGGTCTTCCGTGACCTTGTGCTCGGGCGGATTGTTGAACCGACCTCGAAGGCCGACACGATCCGTGTCCTGGACGAGATCGGCGTCGCAGCCCCTGGGTTGAACACGATCTATCGATGTCTGAAGCGCTGTCAGGAACGGGACTATCGTGGCCAACTCGCCACGGCCGCACTTGCCCATTCGGTGCGCACCACGGGCACATCAGCATTGATCATGTACGACTGCACGACGCTTCACTTCGAGAATGCTGATGAGGACGACCTGCGTCGGGTCGGGATGAGCAAGGAACACCGGGTGGACCCGCAAGCGCAGGTTGGCCTGTTGGTCGACCCCGGTGGGTTCCCGTTGGAGGTGCACCTGTTCGAAGGGAACAAGGCAGAGACCACCACCCTCATCCCCGTCCTGACGCAGTTCCAGCAACGCCACGGCGTGACCGACATGGTCGTGGTCGCCGACGCCGGCATGCTGTCCGCGTCGAATCTGAACGCGTTGGAGGACGCCGGGTTCTCCTTCATCGTCGGCTCCCGGCTGACCAAGGCGCCCTACGATTTGGCCGAGCACTTCGAACGCCACGGGAACTACTTCACCGACAGCCAGGTCCTCGAATCGAACCGGGTGATGGGCACCGGGAGCGCGGCCCGCTCGAGGCGGATCGTCTACCAGTGGTCGTTCAAGCGCCAGAAGCGAGACGACCGCAACATCAACAAGATGATTGAGAAAGCTGAGAAGATCGCCACCGGGCAGGCCCCGTTGAAGAAGACCCGGTTCCTGAAGGTCACCGGCGCCACGAAAGAGCTCGATCAGGCCACCATTGATCGTGCACGTCAGCTTGCTGGGCTGAAGGGCTACGTAACAAACCTGTCTGTTGAAGCCATGGATGGTGCGGCCGTGATCGCGGCTTATCACGACTTGTGGCAGGTCGAAGCGTCGTTCCGGATGACCAAGAACGACCTACGCGCCCGCCCGGTGTTCCACCGGCAACGTGAAGCGATCGAGGCGCACCTCACGGTCGTGTTCGCCGCTCTTGCCCTCAGCCGACACCTGCAGGAACGCGCCGGCATGTCCATCAAGAAGATCGTGCAGACGCTACGACCGGTGCGTTCAGCCAAGGTCGAGATCAACGGTGAACAGCTCGTTCTACCGCCAAAGCTACCCGACCGCGCCAAGGAACTACTGGAAGCGATCAATGGTCACTAAAGCCAATGGGTGAACTCAGGACGAGCACGCCCGGATCACCCCCGCCGCGCAGATCGCCGACATCACCGACTTGATCCGCACCGGACCACACGGCCTGAAGGACTGGCCAGCCGACCTGCGGGTCATCGCCCGCCGCGAGCGTGCGCACCCCGGCGCCCAGCTGTCGCTGTTCGAACAACACGCCGGCTGGCGGTTCCACCTCTTCGCGACCAACATTCCCCGCAGCCTGCCGTCCGGACACGCCAACCGGGTGCTGAACAACCTGGCCTACCTCGACGCCCTGGACCGTTCCCACGCTCGCGTGGAAGATCGCATCAGATGCGCCAAGAGCATGGGGCTGACCCGGCTCCCCTCCCACGGCTTCGACCGCAACAAGGCCTGGATGACCGCCTCCGCGCTGGCGCAGACCCTGCTCGCCTGGCTCGCCCAGCTCGGCCTCGACGGCGAGCTCGCCAAGGCCGAGCCCGACACCATCCGTCACCGGCTGCTGCACGTCGCCGCCAAACTCGTCCGCGGTGCCCGCCGACGCCGCCTCGAGATCGACCAGACCTGGCCCTGGACGACCGACCTCGTCCGCGCGATCCACCGAATCCAAGTGCTCCCCGCACCCGGATGACCAGCACCAACACGTCCCTGCGATCAATCGAGAGGAGGACACCCGCACGCTGGGTGCGATGAGAGCCCACGGCCACCGGACCGACAGCCGGCACACGAGGCCACCCACGCACCCAAAACAGCAAGATCAAAAACGAATCACCGGCCGCGCAGCGTCAGCCTGCCAACCACGCGAAAAATCGAGGTTAACTTGTTGCTTTATGTCAGTTTCCCAATCGCGAAGCCTACGACGCCAGCGAGTAGTGCCGAAACGATCTGAAGCGTCAACTGGTCTCTATTTCGTTCCCAGTAGCTTGGTGCGTCAGCACGGCGCCTCGCTATTACTATCGACTTGCCAATCCTATCGGATACTAGCCAGGTGATACCAGCTAGTGGAACTAAGGACAGAATCACCAAACCTGGTTGCCAATGGGCCAAAAGGAGCGCAAAGAAGCCAGCTACAGGGATAGCAGCCAAGTAGCCAACAAATATTGGATGGAATAGGCGAATTCTAGTTAAAGGTCGGGACTTCTTTTTCAGGAGTTCTTCTAATCGCCCTAGGACACCGAGCGCCTCATCGTCACCATTTGTCACCATAAGGCGCTGTAGGTAACTTGTTATTTCAAGAGTTAGTCGGGGCTTGGGGGGATCTTTCCGAACGAGCTCGAGTCGCACGATCCGTGGGTTAACGAGCGCAGATAAGTCCTCGATGTGCGAAGCCTCGTTGCCATCAACCTCGATAACAACTTTGTCTGACCCATCCTTGCTAAGGACCCGATAGATTTCTTCGAGATCATCAAGCCAAAGTTTGACGGGTCGAACTTCAACGATACGAGACTCCCTGAGACGCTTGAGTGCCACAGCCGTGCTCCGTTCGTAAAAATGGTTGAGCCCAGTCATGCCGTCAGGGCTGCCTTGATGCCAAGTGGTTACTGTCTCATCTTTGGGATCTCGGAAGGCGAGGCGTTGTTTCTCGTGCTGCTAGACCTCATGTGGGTGGGGTCATGATGAGTCGCGCTCCCCTCATCGCGGCTATTCTTCGGCCTGCGCTGTGCGCGCGTCAAGGGCGCTCGCAAGCTCGCGTCACTTCGTGATCGGCCATGCCGACCCTTGACCCGCTTCGCTTCGGCCGATGGATGGCGGCTATGAGGGAACGGTGAAGAGTGGGCACGCGGTGTCGGCCAGCGAATCGACCTGTTTACGTGGGTTCCGGCACGTCAGGGCAAGAGAGTGAAGGTCTTGGTATGGCGTGGGCGGACGACGGTGAAGTGACGGTGGTCGATGGTGGCCACCTCGGCGACGTTCAGCCGTTCAGCAACGGCGATGACCGAAGCATCCACCGCGCCAAGAGGGAAGTCCGCATACTGCTCGATGAGCTCCGCCATGCGCTTTCGGTCGGCAGGCTCGATCTGGGCGAGAAAGAACGGCTGTTCTTCGGGTGACGCGCTGCCGCCGTCGTCGAACGAGCGCAGGAAGTTGGCCTCCAGTTCTGGGCTGGAGTCGCGTTCGACGAAGTAGCACGTCTCAACCATGACTGGCGTCGGCACGATCAACGGACCTTGCGCTTCGATGTACCAGTCTCGGCAGCGTTGGTGGTGCTGGTCGTCGGCATCGAGCAGGGCGACCAGCACCCCGGTGTCAACGACGATCACGCTTGGCGGCCGAGTTCGGACTTCAAGATCTCTTCATGCCGCTCGGACAGGTCGCCTCGGCCGGAACGCATTCCACCGAACCACGATGGCTCCTTGCGCTTGGACGTCTTTTGGCTCGCGAGCTTGGAGGCGTACTGAAGCAGCTCGTCGACCTGCTTGTCACCAAGCTCGTCGACCAGCTCAAGGAGTTGTTCCTTCTTGGTCACATACACAGTGTGCATCAATCTCCCTTCCTGGTGCCACGATTCGGCCGTTGGTGCGGGACGCGACGCCGCCTTATCCCCCCGGTTCAACGGCCCTGGTCAGCGTGATGAACGAGCCCTTGGCAGGCAACGTGACCACCTGCCCCTGTTCCCTGAGAACTTCGGTGGCGCGTCGCACCGTCCCAATGGAGACGCCATATTCGACGGCTAGATCACGCTCTCCCGGCAGTCGAGATCCTGTAGGCAGTTCACCGGCCAAGATGCGAGCCTCGATGTGGTCGGCTACCTGCCGGTATAAGTACCCCGGTTCATCGTCATCCCGACTGAACGGCTCGACCGTGCCGCGTGGTTCCCCGCTCACGGCTGTTCACCGTCATCCTGCATCGACAGAGCGATCTCTAGGCGCATGATCTGCCGGTCGAGGACGGTCAGCGTGTTGTGCACGTCGGTTGCTGCTTCGCCGATCCGTTCAACGGCGGCGCGAAGCTGTTCCTCAGTCATCGGGCGTCACCGCCATTCGCCGAACCAGTGATGAGCTGGTGCACGCGCTGATGCGAGATGCCGAGGACGGTGCCGATGTCCCGCAATGACAATCCATAGTCCGCCAACCGCTGAGCAGCGGCTCGGTACTCAGCGGCCGCTCGCCGGGTACAGGTAGCCGAAGCTTGGCGCAACCGGAACGCGCGGGTCAGATGCTCCTGGACCTGGTGAGGCAGGACCGGGTGGAGGTGGACGGTGACCCGGGCAGGCTGGACACCGACCGCCGATGCCAGCGCGTGGCGGGCTAGGCGTGCGGCTTGGGAGAGCAGCCGCGCGTGAACGTCGATGCGAGGTTGACTGGCCCACGGCCACCGGACCGACAGCCGGCACACGAGGCCACCCACGCACCCAAAACAGCAAGATCAAAAACGAATCACCGGCCGCGCAGCGTCAGCCTGCCAACCACGCGAAAAATCGAGGCTAGAGCCATGAAGTGCCGAGTTCGAGGTGCTGATCGGACACACGTCGCCTTCGTCGGCATGTCGTGATCTAGGTGGGAGTGCGACTTATCGAGAATCGGGACAGTGGCGTTTTCGGACTCGAATCATCGGCTTGTCGACGTGGCTCGATCGGATGTTTCGGTCGAGATGGTCCCGATTCGCACGTTTTGCCGTGGTCCGTGGTCAACGCTCGTCCGGTCCCGCGATGAGTCCGTTTCCCGGCGATCGTGACTAGCGTCGATGGCGCAGGATGCCGGCGTGAGCGAGCGTGGGCGGGACTCTACATGAGCGACCTCAAACAAGGCTAAGCCACTCTGGTCGGTAGGCCGTGAAGCGCGCAATCCCCACCGCGCTGCGCTGCTATTATTGTGGATTGGGTCGAAAATGGCCCAAGTCACAATAATAGTGGCTGTAGCCAAGAGTTGAGATGAGTATCTGTGAGATACGTCCTTTCAGCTATTTCGGCCGTTATGTTGCTCCTGTGTCTATTGGTGTTCGCCGGGAATCTGATCTTCGGTCAGTTGTCGACTGATCGTGACTGCACCGAACTGTCAGCGTTCGGGCCAGCGAAATACTCCTACGACGGGACATGTCAGATTGAATCGAGCTCGGCTGGTCTCGTAGAAGTCCGTTTGACGAACTCATCGTCTTTGGTTTCCGCTGCTACTCTAATTGGCGCGGTACTGTCGTCATCGTGGCTCGCTGTGCAGATCGGAAACAGGAAGAGCGAAGATGATGAGGCTTTAGCCTAAGGCAGATTGTCACGCATTCTGGATACTCTGGGTACAGTGGGTCGCCGACCTCGGCTCGGTAGATAGTTTCGTCTCCTCGGTACCGCCACATGCAAGCTGGTGCGGTCTGGCCGAGGCCGAGGCCCAGGCCCAGGCCAATGTAAGATTTCTTGCCGAACGCTCTACTTCGGTTAGGCCCATGCGGTGCGAAATTGCGTCGCGGATGGAGGGGTCTCTGGAAAGTCAATGCAATTATCGTATACAGTTTGCAGGCTCAGGGAAATGGGAGACGCTTCTTCAATTCCCGGGACCGTGCTCATCTCAAACCAGTACGTCCAGCCTCCGGTAAACGGGTTGTCTTGGTTCCTTACTAGGTGCTGGGGATATGGTGTCCCGAAACCAAAATTCCGGGAGTTGCATGGATCGGTAGCGTCCGCCTAGTCGAAAAAGGGTGCGAGTGCATCCGGCACATTGGAGAGCCGCCATGGTGGTCCCCAGAACTCGTCCAGGATTGAGTCGGGTGCCTTATTGGCCCAGAATCGGTCGTCGTTGTCAGGGTGGCACGTTATGGGTCGGCCGGGCCACACGGACCCGAAATCTTCGTTCCAGAGGAAGAAGTCGTACTCAATCCCGTAACCGTAGGGCAGGTAGTTGGTGTGACCACAGCGCAGCGCAGCTCGCGCATCGCCCCAGTAGGCCACCTCGGCGTCCGGGTCAACCAAAGCCAGAATGACCGGGTATGCCGAGCGCTCCCAATATGACCGGTGTTTCGCGGTTGGCGTGAACTGGAAGAAGCCCTCCGGTCCGTCCTCGAGGTACGACGTGCCTGACTTGATCTGGACAGCCACGGAGTGCCCCGTGGTTAGGTCGTCGTAGACGTATTCGATGTGTCCGTCTATCCCGACGTCGTGCGTCGTCAGCTCGCGCCACATGCACCCAGACTTGATGACATGGCGCTCGACGTGGTTGACCCCGAACCGTTCTGTTGTTGATGTCGTGAGGACCCTCGGAAGTTCCGACATGGGCCAATCAGATCGCACCGCCAGGTCGCTAGCTACCCGGGGAGCACGAGTCAAGTTTCGTTTAATGAACGGGGCCTGCGTCATTTCGCCGCGAACGACACGGTGGGTGCGAGTCTGTCTCCGGGCCACAGCCTGCGCGGGTGAGGTCAGTTTCCTTGGGGTGGCTCGCTTTCGGCGCATTAACTGTCTGCCGATGTCGTTGGGGCAGAATTCGCCCCGCTGGATGCGCCTCCTGGTCAGAGGATGCGCAACCTTCGACGCCTCGTGGTTAGTAGATCGGGCGGTTGGCGAAGCGGGTGCCGGGGAGTTGGGTGAGCGAGGAGAGGACGAGCCTGCGGCCGTTGGCGTTGCTGGTGATGATGCGTTGTTCGGTGTCGTCGGGTTCGGCGAGAAAGTCGTAGTGGTTGCGGAGTTGGGTGCTGAGTTCGTCCAGGCTGGGGGCGGGGATGGCGAGCAGGCCGATGCTGTCTTCGTCGTAGTCGGCCGCGGGTCGGATGGTCTTCCAGAGTGCTGGGTGGTAGTCCACGGCGGCGGTGACTGGTGGCCAGGTCGTTGGTGGTGATGACAGGCCGTACTGGTCGACCCAGGTCTTGAGGATGGCCAGGCGGCGGACGGTGTCGCGGTCGAAGCTGGAGTGCGGGCTGGTGGTGGCGATCCAGACCAGGTCGTAGACGTCGCGTGCCGGGGTCCGGCGGGAGAGCCGGGCGATCTTTTCGGCCATGTTCTCTTCGAGGGCCATAACCGGGAGGCTGTCGGGCAGGGCGTATGCGCGGTGGATGGGCAGCGGCACCCAGTCGCGTTCCTGAGGAGGCAGCCAGGGGGCTGGTCCGATGTCGAGTTTGGTGGTGAGGTTGCCGACGGCGCCGAATGGTGTTTCGTAGTGGACGTGTGCTCGGCCGCGGCGGTCGATGACGTGGTAGGTGAAGCCGTTGATCTGCTTTCCGTCGATCTCGGCTCGCAGCAGTTCGGCGACGGCGTTTGGGTCGTCGTCGGGGTCGCGGACGGAGAAGTCGAGGTCGGTGGAGAAGCGTCCGGCGTTGCCGGCGTAGAGCTTGCGAAGGGCCGTGCCGCCTTTGAATACGAGGTGGTCGAACATGCCTCGTTCGGCCAGGTGCGCGAGGAGTAGGTCTTGGGCGATGTCGATGAGGGCGGCGTAGCGTCCGCCGGCTCCGGGTGGGGTGTGCCGGGCGAGCCAGCCCGCGGTCAGAGCGTTCATGCTGCCTCGCTGATGGTGCGGGGGTCGAAGGGGAGGAGGTCGTCGGCGATGTTGAAGCGTTTGTCGAAGCGGCGGGTGGTGCGTGAAGCGCCGAACCACGTGACGGTGGGTGGCCGGGTGGGTTGGAGTTGGTCGGCGATCTGGGGTGCGACACCGCTGAGCAGGTAGGCCAACCGGGCCCGGGCCGCGCTGGGGCGTTGGTGTAGCTCACGGTTCAGATCTTCGGCTGAGCTGCGGCTGACGAGTTCTGGCAGCGCTTCGGCGAACGTATGCCAGCCGCGGATGTCGCCGGGTTTGGTGGCGAGGTGGACCAGGATGGTGGGTGGCTGGTGGACGGGTAGTCGCTCTACGTCGGCTGGAGGTAGCCGGGGGGAGAACCGTACGACGCGCATCCGGTCTCTGATCGCGTCCGAGACGGTGGTGCCGGCGGGGACGGCGACTTCGTGTCGGTCGGGCGCCCTCTCGGCGAGCCCGTGCAGCCATAACGCGCTCTGCAGTGCCACCGTGATCGGCTGATGTCCCGTGCGTAGGCTCGCGCGAAGGTCGATGAACGGGTCACCGTGACCGTATGGCCCGGCATGTGAGCCGGGAGCAAACTCGTACACGCCGCGCTGCGCGGTTGGTAGCAGCCAGCCTGTGGCCCGCAGCCGTGCTGCGAGCACCTTCGCTGGTGTTCTCAGCCCGACTTCCTGGGCCAGTTCGGTCAGTTCTTCGACGGTTACCAGCGTCGGCTGGCGCAACTCCAGCTCAGCGACGATTCGGGCCATACCCTTGGAGAGCGACCGAGAAGGAACTGTCATGCTGGCCTCATAAGTTACTAGAACAGTATCTACACTACAGAGAATGACAGTACTGTCAAGGTAGATGGGCAGGTTGCAGATATGGATACTTGCACCGCGCCGTTGACAGTGGCTTATTCTCATGTCGAGGTGACAAGCGTCAGGCGGTGGGCTGAGTCGCTGTTGTTGTGCGCGGTGCGGTGGCTCCCTACCTGGGTGAGGACACCCTAGGAGGGGGAACGGTCGTGAACGAGTACATGGCCACAGCCGAGGCGGGGGAGCTATTGCGTGTGCCGGCCGAGACCGTTCGGTATTGGCGGTACGTCGGCAAGGGGCCCAAGAGTTTCCGCGCGGGTGGTCGCCGCGTCTTGTACGCCCGCGAAGACGTCGAAGCCCTCGTCGTGACGGCTCGGGCTGAGGGTGCAGCCTAAGTTGCGCCTACGCCGACTCGGCGCGGGCTCGAAAGGCATAGAAGATCAAGTTTGACCATATTACGACCACAGACTGACTCGAAGTAGCCAACGGTGCTCAGCGGTTGGCGTCCTGATCGATGCAGCTCAGCTCGCCGAGCCAGCGCTATTCAATGCTGATTGGGCACGCTTGGTCGAAGGTCAGCCTTTCCCGGCGAGGCACTAGCAGCTCTCGTCGGGTAGCGCCTCGCACCGCTGCGAGGAGCCAGGGGCCATTGCTGTCGTCCTCGATGTAGTGCCAGATCATCCACCACCTGTTTGTACTAATCGCAAACTGCGGGATCTCGACCGGGTCGCCGTCACTGTTGACATACTCCAACTCACCTAGATCAACGCAACCTGTTGACGTGGCCGTATCGAGCGAGCGGATGGTTTCGAACTTAACCACTTCGTGGCTGAGAATGATCGTTTCGCCGACTTGTTCTGCCTCATAGAGCGGCCATCCGTAAACGTCGAGTTCGAGCTCGCCGACACCGAGCTGCGTCAGCGGCCAGTCGTCCATTATCTCGTGCCCCCAAAGCTCATGCTCAGCACCGGCCATCTCGAAGGCGTTGGCGTAGTAGTGGTCCATCTTGGTGATGAGGTCTTCGAACGCTGCTTCGATCTCTTGCTCGGCGGCCTGTTCATCGACGGGTTCGGTAGTTGCCGTCGCTTCGGCTGAGGGTGCCGCGCTAGTCGCCTCGCTGGACCGATTGGGCGCCGCGACTTCGGTCGGGCTTGTCGCGGAAAGGGGTTCTGTTCCCAGCTGTGTGTCGTCGCTACATGCCGTGAGTATCAGCGCGGCGGCCGTGAGCGTGAGGATTGTGCAAAGCGGGCGCGGCCCGTTGTCGTTCATCTGTACCCACCTGGTTCCCACGCCCGAATGCTGGCCGCCAAACTTATCGGCCCGCCGACGTGGGTGGCAGTCGACGCGGCACCTCCTCCTCCTGCTCGCGCTTTCGGTCATAGACGACGCTCAGCGCGCCGGTCTCCGACGGTGTCACGGAGGTGAGTGACCAGGATGTCGCCGGGTTGCCGTCGCTGAACAAATGCGCACCCGCGCCGACCAGTTCCGGGCATTGAGTGATGATCAACCTGTCGATCTCGTCCGCCTCGAGTAGGGCGCGGATGACGCTGCTGCTGTTCTGCACGACGATGTCTCCGCCCGGCTCGTCCCTGAGTCGGCGTGCCTCGGTGACGGGGTCGGCGTCGGCGAGGCGCGCGTTTGTCCAGGAAACGTCAGTCAGGGTCGCGGAGAAGACCACCTTTTCGACCGAATCGAGCCACTGGGCGTACCTGCGGTCGCGCGGTTCGGCGCTTTCGTCCGTAGCGACGGCTGGCCAGTAGGACGAGAAACCTTCGTAGTTCTTCCGGCCCAGGAGGACCGTCGTCGCCGTCTCCGTTTGCCGGACCATCGTGTCGCGGGCTACATCAGTCACTGCGTGCGGAACGATCCAGCTCATATCGTCTTTGCCGGTAGCGCCGTTGATCCGGCCGTCCAGGGATAGGGAGATGTTGGCAGCAACAGTCCGTCGATGGTTGTCCTGATTCATGTCGGTCCTCCGAAGTACTCGGCGCGAGATCACGCCGACGCGAGCTTGGCCTTACTAGTACGTCGGAGCCGTGCACCGCTTCTCGACGTCCTTTCTCGTTTCAGTGCCACGTCAGTCGGCCGGTGGAGTTCTCGCTCGGCCGGATTGGTGGTGAGGGCTAGGGCGTCCGCTGATTCAGCGTGCCAAAGCGCATGCGCTGGGCGTGCTGGATGTGACGAGCAGGGGTGCGTGCCCCCGGGCATGCTGATCAGTCTTGAGTGTGGCCGCGGTCGTTGACCACGTGCTGCACCAGCTCGTCGAGCATGCTCTCCGCGTCGAGTCCGGACGAATCGGCGAGCGCCTGGGCGAGGTTAGCTGCGAGGTTGACCAGTTCCTGGACGACGTCGAGGTCGACCCGGCCGTCGTCATTGGTCAGGAGGTCTACGGACAACTGCGCGGGCTCGTCCCGGATGCACAGGCGGACCAACGCCAGGGCGGCGAGCTGGCGTGCGGTGCTGTCCGAGGACAGGCCGGTGCCGTGGTCGTCGCCGGGGATTGGTTGCTCCGTCATAGCCTCACTCGTCGCTCGGGTCGGGGCCAATATTCGAGAACCATGATGAATGCGCTTCTTGCGACAAAGGTTACCGTGCGAGGCGAACCGACGTCGGCTGTTCGGTATCAGCCCGGTGGTTGCAACGTTAATCAAGTCCGTCCTGATCATCGGCGCAATCCGGGCAAATGTAGCGTGCTTCTTGCCGGCCCATGTGCTCGAGCGGTTCGAAGGTGCCATCGCTACGAAGGCAAACTCGGCAGTAGGCGTCATGTTGATCTTGCTCGGCAGGTTTGGTCGATGATTCGAAGTGGTCGGTGGCGGTTGTCGTGCGGTTGCTTCGTTCCACGACCACGCCTGCCCCTTCCCGTTGCCGGTGTATGAGCCACTCACACTGGCAATGGAAGGAGCCGTTCACAACGGCAGACGGGTAAGGAACTCGTCACGATTCGGTCTCGTGCTATCAGCGGCGCTCTCGCTGATCTGAGTGCTCGGCCGCTACGGCTGTACCGACACGTCCGCCGGTGTCACGGCCGAATGCCTCCGGACCGGGGCGCGACCGACCGGCTGCACGGGTTCCGATTCGGCACGGGGCGCGCTGGGAATGGGAAGCGTCGCCGGGCTCCCTTCCTCAACGGTGACCGACGTGCCGTGATGGAAGAGTTCGAGGCGCTTGCCGGGTTCGTGGTCGCCGTCGCGCAGGTAATACGTGACGTCCTCGGAGCCGACGCTGACGCGGAGCCTGAACCCACGCCACAGCAAGGAGAAGTCGAGTCGAGTGAGCCGGGCGGGCAGCCGGGGCGAAAACGACAGAATGCCGTCGTGATCGCGCATCCCGCCGAAGCCCGCGACCAATGCGATCCAGGACCCGGCGAGAGATGCGAGGTGTACGCCGTCACGCGTGTTGGAGTGGGTGTCGTGCAGGTCGGTCAAAGCCGCTTCACCCAGGTAGTCGTACGCGAGCTCCAGGTGACCCGTCTCAGCCGCCAGCACCGCCTGGGTGCAAGCCGAAAGTGAGGAGTCCCGGGTAGTTCTGGCTTCGTAGTACTGGAAATTCCGGGCTTTCTCGTCGGGGCTGAACATGTCGCCACGCCAGTGCATAGCCAGAACCAGGTCGGCCTGCTTGAGCACCTGGCGCCGGTAGAGATCGAAGTATGGGTGGGTGAGCAGCAGCGGATACTCTTCGGGGTTCGTGCCGGCGAAGTCCCACTCCTGGAACCGGGTGAAGCCTTCTGACTGCTGGTGCACACCGAGTTCGTGGTCGTAAGGAATCACCAGAGCGTTCGCGGCTTCTCGCCAGGATTCAGCTTCGCTGTGCTCGACGCCGAGTTCGGCGGCCACGTCGCTATGCCTGGCCACGGCGTCGGCGGCGCCCAGCAAGTTCCGCTGTGCCATGAGGTTCGTGTAGACGTTGTCGTTGGCTATCGCCGAGTATTCGTCGGGACCGGTGACGCCGTCGATGTGGAACGCCCCGTGCCGGTCATAGTGCCCGAGCGAGCGCCACAGCCGGGCGGTCTCCACCAGCAACTCCACGCCGGCTTCCCGTTCGAACTCCTCGTCGCCGGTGGCCTGGACGTAGCGAATGGTGGCGTCGGCGATTCCGGCGCTGATGTGGAACGCCGCGGTGCCTGCCGGCCAGTAGCCCGATGTCTCATGGCCCCGGATGGTGCGCCAGGGGAATGCCGCGCCCTTCAGGCCCAGGGTGCGAGCGCGTTCTCGCGCGAGATCCAGCGTGGCGTGCCGCCAGCGCAGCACCTCGACCGCCGCCTGTGGCTTGGTGTAGATGAGGACCGGCAGGGCGAACATCTCGGTGTCCCAGAACACGTGGCCGTCGTACCCCGGCCCGGTGAGCCCTTTGGCGGCGATCGGACGCATCTCGTTGCGGGCACCGGCCTGAAGCACGTGGAACATCCCGAAGCGCACGGCCTGCTGGACCTCGGGGTCGCCTTCCACTCGCACGTCGCCGGCATCCCAGAAATCGTCGAGATACTCGCGCTGGTCCTGGAGCAGGCCGTCCCAGCCGGCGAGCTTGGCAGAGGCCAGGGCCGCGCCCACCTGATCACGCAGCGCGGGCAGGGAGCGCTGACTCGACCATCCGTAGGCGATCAGTTTGATCACCCGCAGGCGCTGGCCGGGACGGAGAACACAGGCGATCGTGGTGCGCACCCAGTCGGAGAAGGACTCGGTGTTGACCACGACGTCCTTGGGGCTGTCGACGACGTGCGTCATCCCGGCCGCCATACGCAGGCCACTGGCTTTGGTGTGGTGGATCAGCAGTCCACCCTCGCCGTTGGCGATATGCTGCTCGGACTGCAACGGCTCACGCAGCACCGCCGCCACTCGAGGGTCCGACTTCGCCACCGGGAGTTCTTCGTTGGCCACCAGGCCAGACTGGACGACCAGCCGGGCTTTGCCGTCCAGCGGCTCCACTTCGTAGCAGATCGCAGCAACCGCGCGGTGGGTGAACGAGACAAGACGGGTGGAGTGCACCCGGACGGCGCGGCCGGCTGGAGAGACCCAGTCGACGCTGCGCTCCAGCGTCCCGGCACGCAGGTCGAGTTCACGCTGGTGGGAGCGCAACTCGCCATAGCGGACGTCGAACGGCTCGTCGTCGACCAGAAGCCTGATCAGCTTGCCGTTGGTGACGTTGACGATCGTCTGGCCTTGCTCCGGGTAGCCGTAGCCGGCCTCGGCGTGCGGCAACGGCCGGAGTTCGTAGAACGAGTTCAGGTAGCTGCCAGGAAGCCCATGGGGCTCCCCTTCGTCCAAATTGCCGCGTAGCCCGATGTGACCGTTGGACAGGGCGAACACCGATTCGGACTGGGCGAGGACCTCGAGGTCTAGCTCCGTCTCGGTGATGTGCCACGGATCCGACGGGTATCCGGGTTCACGAATCATCTGAGGCTCCATCCAGCAATTCGGCGAGATCACTCACCACGACGTCTGCACCAGCCGCGCGCAGTGCGTCGGCTTGTCCTACCCGGTCGACTCCGACCACGTAGCCGAACTTGCCGGCCCGGCCGGCCTCTACGCCGGCGATGGCATCTTCGAACACCGCGGCCTTTTCCGGCTCGACGCCGAGGCGTTGCGCCGCGAGGAGAAACGTATCGGGGTGCGGCTTGCCTCGCAGCTTTTCCTGGCGGGCGACGACGCCGTCGACGCGGACCTCCAGGAGGTCCTCGAGGCCGGCGGCGGCGACTACCTCCTGGCAGTTGGCGCTGGCCGAGACCACCGCCCGCTTCAATCCGGCCTCGACGGTCTCCCGGAGGTACGCCAGCGAACCGGGGTATGGTTCGACGCCCTGTTCGCGGAGTCGCTCGACCAGGACGGCGTTCTTCCGGTTTCCAAGACCGTGCACGGTATCCGCGCTGCCCGGATCGTCGGGAAAACCTTCGGGCAGCGTGATCTCGCGTGACTGGAGGAACGTGCGTACTCCGTCGGCGCGAGCCATGCCGTCCACATACCGGTAGTAGTCGTCCTCGGCGTCGAAGGGAACGAACGGCTCCCCGGACTCTTTCGCATGGGTCCGGAGGAACGTGTTGAACGTCTCCTCCCAGGCAGCTTTGTGTACGACGGCGGTGGGGGTCAAGACTCCGTCGAGATCGAACAGGCACGCTCTGACGTGTTCCGGCAAGCTGAGCATCCGACGATCGTAGCGATTCGGCAGCGCGATTCCGCTAGCTCGGGCCCGATGTGACGCGCGTCGCGTCGACCAGTTCGACGTACATGTCCTCCCAAGGCCTGACCATCCGCTCATCGTCAATGCCGAGCGGAGCATCGCCGAACGTCCACGCAGAGCGACGGGCGTTGACTAGAGCGCCCAGCAGCAGCACAGCGCGGGCTTCCAGATCGGTGTGTCCTGCCAGGCACTCTCGTGCCCATTGATCAGCCAGGTGAGCTGGCCAGGCTGATCAACGGCTTCGTGGTTCCGGTCGCCAGTGAGCCTCCGGCGGCGCACGGCTGAGGCATCCGGCGAGCGTTTCGATCACATCGCGGAGCTCGAAGCCCTGTTGTGGCTGTGTCACGCTCACCTACTGCATTTCATCCCTTTGCACGGTGTATCGCTGAGCTGCATGACGATGAGGCCGTTGTTGCGGTCGCTCGCGACAATGGTGCCGCTGTCGAACAGCGGGAAGACGCCCCACTGCCCGAGGAACGCGGTGCCGAACTTGTCCTCCTGATTGAGGTTGAGGATGTTCTTCGGCAGCCGTGGCTCGGTGTCCATGTGGGCAAACTCGGACAAACTGACCATGCCGGTCGCGTCTCGTTCGATTTGGAGCACTCGTGTCCCGGACGTGTAGTTGGCCTGATAGATCTTGTCATCCTTGACAATGAAGTTGTGATCCAGACTCACTGTGTCGTGCTCGAACCGCTCGATGAAGACCGGGTTGTCCAGCTGCCTGACGTCGACGATGAACGTGCCGGTGGCCGGCTTGTTCGTGGGATCGTCGACCGGCTGGGCGAAGAACTCCGAGAACGCCCACCCGGCGGCGACTAGCTCGTCGAGCTCGTCGTTGATGAACAGGAAGTCCTGTTCTTCGGTCGTCCACCCGGCGTGCGAGAACACCATGCCTGGAACACGGAAGCGAGCAAGCACCTCGATGTTGTCCTTGTCGGTCGCGTCCCAGATCTCGGTGAAGCCACCGATGCGCTCGCCGACCGGCAGCGTGCGGTCGCGGCCGTCGAAGACGAACACGATCTCGCGTCCCTGGAACCTGGCGTCCGGCCCGTCGTAGACGACCGGATAGAAATCGTGCTCGCCGATGTCGTCGAGGCAGGCCGCCACGTCGGGATCGGTGGGGTCGGTGTTGAGGTCGTAGATCAACGTGTTGAACCGCGGCGGCGTTTCGAGGCCGCACGCGTTGTTCGCGGCGCCGGGCTCGAGACGGACGCCGGCAACGTAGGCGAAACCGGTCTCCTCGTTGACTTGGATGTTGTGGGCGGAGAGGTAGCCGCCACCCGAGAACCTGAAGGTTGGCGCTGGCAGCACGGTGTCGGGCGAAGGCGCCGGTCCGAGCCCGTCGAGGACCGACAGATCGACCACGTCGATCTCGGACCCGACGATCTCCGACGTGTAGTAGGCGAAGTTCTCGAACACGCCCACATCACCCCAGAGGTTGCCGATGTCGCCCGGTGCCTGGCTTTCAAGGCTGCCGAGGAATACAGGGTTGGTCGGGTCGGTCACCCGGACGACTGCCAGCCCGCCTGTGCTCCCCACGAGCGCATACTCTTCTCCTGCCGGCGACGTCCAACCCCAGATGTCGTTCAGCAGGCCCTTGGCAGTCATGTCGGCGAAGCTGCCGGGAATCGGGAGAGCCCCCATCGCCTCAGGGGCGACCTGGCCAGGAACCGCATGTTCTCGGTGTCCGGGAACGGCCCCTTGGCCGTGGGGAGAGTCTCGATTCCGTCGCCTTGCGACTGCACGATCTCCAACGGGAGTGCGTCTGGATCGACATCGGGCGGATCGTGCGCTAGTGCCAGCCCGCTTGTGATGAAACCGACCGTTACCGCCAGGGCGCTGCCCACTACAGTGGTCCGGCGCGTTCTCGACCCGCGTTCCGTGCTCATCTGTACCCCCCCAGCCCTAGAGTGGCCCCGGTGAAAGGGGAGCCGCCCGTCTTGCCAGGGCCACTAAGCCCGAATTCTGATGTCGCGGAGTGTACGCTCGGCCGTTGGGTTCCGGAAGGCTTGTTTGTGCGCTCGGATGGTTGCGTCCAAGAGCTATAAGATCTTGATCGTCCGACAGGCAGCCGATACCCACTGGTAGTGGCATCACGAGCGCAGCATGCCGACGATCGTCTGGTCCGTACCGCAGGCCAGAGGATCTCGTACTGTCGAGGCTCGGTTCGGTGCCCACGACGCCCGGCAAGACTCCGCGAATCAGTCAGCGACTCAACGGACCGGACGAGTGTCGGCGGCACGTGAGCTTTCCGCCGACGCACGGCTGAGGCGTCCGGCCAGTGTTTCGATCACATCGCGGAGTTCGGAGGGCTCGTGCACCTCGAACTCGAAGCCGAACAGCGCTACCCACACGGCGAGCTCCTCGAGGGAGTCCGACCCGGTCTCGAGGCGGCATCGTCGGCGGTCGATGGCTTCGACCACGCCGATGGTCGGGGGTACCCGCTCAGTGACCGCTTCGAGTGAGCCGTGCAGTGTGAGCACTGCGTGGTAGCGATAGGGGCGCACCGAGATGCCGCGTGCGGTGAAACTGGAGACGTCGTCCGCGGGAAGATCTCTAGGCCTGAACCGCGGGCCGGTGGGTGTGCGGGGGCGCATCCGGTCGAGCCGGAACGTGCGCCAGTCGTCACGGTCCACATCCCAGGCGACCAAGTACCAGCGGCGCCCGGATGAGACCAGCCGGTGCGGTTCGGTGGTACGTCGCCGTTCGGAGCCGTCATGATTCACGTAGTCGAATCGCAGCTGTTCGTGGTTGCGTGCCGCGGTCGCCACCGCCGTCAGTAGGTCGGCGCCGACCGTCGGTCCGCCTTGGCTGATCGGGACGGTCACCGACTGGAGGGTGTTGATCCGGTGGCGAAGCCGTGACGGCAATAACTGCTCCAGCTTGGTCAGCGCCCGGACCGATGCTTCCTCGATGCCGGTGATGGTCCCCCCGACGGCCGTCCGCAGGCCCATGGCCACGGCGACCGCTTCCTCGTCGTCCAGCAGGAGGGGCGGAACCTCGGCGCCAGGGCCCAAGCGGTAACCCGCGGCGCCTCGCGCGGCGTCCACCGGGTACCCGAGCGCCCGTAGCCGTTCGACGTCACGGCGGATGGTCCGGACTGTGACGTCGAGCCGGCCGGCCAGCTCGGCACCCGTCCATTCCCGGCGAGTCTGCAAGAGCGACAGTAAACGGAGCAGGCGCCCAGATGTTTCCCACATACGTCACATCTTCGCAGCAACTTAGGACAAGTTCCGTCCTAACAGGTCCGTAGCGTAGCGGTTATGACGAACACAGCAGGCATCGAGCGCTTCCGGATCGACATCCCACAAGCCGACGTTGACGACCTTCGAGAGCGGCTCGCGCGCACCCGCTGGCCGAGCGACATCGCCGGGGCCGGGTGGAGCCGGGGCGTCCCGGTGGACTACCTGAAGGACCTGGTGGAGTACTGGCGAACGACGTTCGACTGGCGAGCGCAAGAGGCGAAGCTGAACGCGTTTGACCAGTACACAACCGAGATCGACGGCCACGACATTCACTTCGTCCACGTTCGCTCGCCCGAGCCGAATGCCATGCCACTGATGATCACCCATGGCTGGCCGGGTTCCGTCGTCGAATTCATGGAGATCGTCGGCCCGCTGACCGATCCGGGGCGGTACGGCGGAGACCCGGCGGATGCTTTCCACGTGATCGCGCCCTCCATTCCGGGCTTCGGATTCTCCGGCCCGACGCGTGAGGAGGGGTGGAACGTCCAGCGCATCGCGACGGCATGGGCCGAACTCATGCGTCGGCTCGGGTATGAGCGCTACGTCGTTCAGGGTGGTGACTTCGGTTCGCAGATCAGCCGGGAGCTGAGCCTCGTTGACCGCGATCACGTAGCCGCCATCCATGTCAACGGAGGCTTCACGCTGCCGTTCGAGGTCGACGAGGCAGAGGTGGCGGCCCTGCCGGAGCGGGACCAGGAGCGCATGGCGTATCTGTACGGCTACGACATCGCCTACACGGCGATCCAGGCGGCCAAGCCGCAAACACTCGCCTACGGGCTGACCGACTCACCCGTCGGGCAGGCGGCGTGGATCGTCGAGAAGTTCAAGGAGTGGAGCGATCCGGCCAAGGACTTGCCCGAGGATGCCGTCGACATCGATCAGTTGCTCACCAACGTCAGCGTGTACTGGTTCACTGGCACGGCCGGCTCGTCGGCTCAGATCTACCGGGAGAGCGCGAACGGATGGGGTGCGGAGCCGGAGGTGTCCGACGTGCCAGCCGGCGTCGCCCTCTTCACGACGCGTGACGTTGCGCTGCGGCACGTCGATGAGCGCAAGAACAACATCGTGCACTGGAGCGATTACGACCGGGGCGGTCACTTCGCGGCCATGGAGGCTCCCGACCTGTTGATCGACGACGTCCGAGAATTCTTCCGGGTGTTCCGCAAGTAGCGAACCGATCGTCTCAGCTCGCCGCTGCGTCTTCCGGCCACGGAAAGCCGGCAGAGGTGGCGGCGAGCCGCACTGCGGAGACAAACAGCGCATCACGGGCTTCCAGCGTCAGGAAGTCGAAGTGGCCGTACGTCTCGAGAGTCACGAAGCCGTGTAGTGAAGCCCAGCAGTGCAGGCACGCCTGAAAGATGTGCGGCGGCATCGGCGAGTCGTCGGGCGCGTGCGCCTCTTTGACCATGGCGCAGGCGGCGAAGGAGTCGTCGACGTCTTGAATCCGTGGCTCGCCGAGCAAACCCCGGTTGGCGGCCTCGGTGAACAGCGACTTCAGCTGCGTCATGGCCCGTTGTGCGGCCTCGGTGGTTGGGCCCTCCTCGGGGGCGACGTAACCGGGTACGGGCATGCCGAAGATCAGGGCGAAGCGTTGCGGCTCCCGGTTTACCCATGCCCGGTACGCGCCGCCAACGGCGAGGAAGCGCCCGGGCAGGTCGTCGGGCGGCACCTGCTCGCGAGCGTCGGCCACGGCGTTGCCGAGATCATCGAAAGCGTCAACGATCAAAGCGGTGAGCAGCTCATCACGGTCCGCGAAGTACCGGTACAGCGCCGGTGCGGTCATGCCCATCTGTCGCGCGATGTCGGAGAACCTGAGCTCGGTGCTGCCTTGCTCGTGCATGAGCTTCAGTGCCGTGTCTTTGATCTCGTCGATCGTCGCTGCTCTGGCGCGCTCCCGCCGCGATGGGCCGGCGGAGACCGCTGCGTCGGTGCCGCCCTGGTCTTTCGGTGCATTGGACACGTCGTTGGTCAACTCCCTGAGTGAATTCTCAGTTAAGCATCGTCACAGAAGTTATGCCACTTGACAAACGCAAACCCCGAAGCGAATAGTTACGACTCGTAACGTACGTGAGGCTACTTTACTAGCGTCACGGCCCATTTCGTTCTCGTCGAGGGTTGCCATGACTGAAACCGATCAGAGCCTTGGCTCGCATCCGACCTCCCCACCTCCGAAACCCGGTCCACTCGGTGTCCTGGCCGGTATAGCCTTCCGCCGGCGCGGCCGCGTCGTCGCTGCCTGGGTGCTGGCTATCGCGGCTGCCGTCGGCCTTTCGGCCGCATTCGCCGGCGACTTCGCCGCCGACTACTCCGCGCCAGGCTCGGATTCGAGCCAGGCACAGAATCTCCTGGCGGACCGTTTCCCCGACTTTGCCGGTGACACCGTGGACGTCGTCGTCCACGCCGACGACGTCACCGCGCCCGACGTCCAACGTGACGTGACCACTCTCTTGCGGGAACTGAGTGCCGCGCCGCACGTCGTGGGTGCCGACGACCCCTACGCGCAACCCGGCCACATCTCCGAGGACGGGCAGACGCTCACCGCCCAGCTCCGGTTGACCTACGACAACGGCGCCAACGTGCCCGAGGAGGACAGCGAACGGTTGCTGGCCGTGGCCGAGCAGGCCGAGCGGCCGGGGCTCGAGGTGGCTCTGGGAGGGGAATCGATCACCTGGGCCGAACAGGGCGAGATCGGCTCCGAGGGCATCGCCCTCATCGCCGCGGCGCTCATCCTGCTGGTCACGTTCGGTTCAGTGGTGGCGGCTGGGTTGCCGTTGCTCGTCGCGCTGGCCGGCTTGGGGGTCAGCGCGATGCTCACCGGTCTGTTCGCGGCTCTGATCGATGTCCCCGACTGGTCCACGGCGCTGGCCACCATGCTCGGGATCGCGCTGGGAATCGACTATGTCCTGCTGATGGTGACCCGGTTCCGGGAATGGCGCGCTGTTGGCCTCGATCCGGAGCGGGCCACGGTGGCCACACTCGACACGGCTGGCCGCGCCGTCCTGGTGGCCGGCACCACCGTCGTCGTCAGCATGCTCGGGCTGTTCGCCATGGGGCTGTCCTTCATGCGTGGCGCCGCCGTCGTGACGATCGCGGCTGTGCTCGTGGTGATGGCGGCCGCCACCACACTCTTCCCCGCGATCCTCGGGTATCTAGGCCGCCACGTCGACCGGTTGCGGCTGCCAATGGGGCGCAAACGCCCGGCGCTGGTCACCGAGGGCGGGCATGTCGAGCCACCCCGCGGCTGGCTGTGGTGGGGACGGGTGATCGAGCGGCACCGGGTGATCGCCGCTGTCGTGGGCGTGGGTGTCCTGCTGGCGTTGGCGGCTCCTTTCCTTGGGGCGAGGTTCGGCTTCCCCGACGCGGGAAACGAGGCGGAAGGAAAGTCCGTCCGGCAGGCATACGACATGCTGGCCGAGGGGTTCGGTGATGGCGCCAACGGGCCGCTGCTGCTCGCCGCCAACCTCGATGAGCCGGGTGACGACGCGGCGCTTGAACGCCTGACCCAGGTGATCGGCGCGACGGACGGTGTGGCTGCCGTGACGCCGCCGATCATGAACGAGGGGTCCGACACGGCGGTCTTCACCGTGGTGCCGATGACGGGCCCGCAGGACGATGCCACGGAGCAGCTGATCGAGACGCTGCGATCCGCCGTGATACCGGATGCGGTCGGTGGCACGGCCCTGGAGGTGTACATCGGCGGCGTGACAGCCACCGCCATAGATTCGACGGACAACATCACCGACCGGCTGCCGCTGCTGATCGGCGGCGTCGTGGTGCTGTCCATGCTGCTGCTATTGGTCGCCTTCCGTAGCGTCGTCATCCCGATCACCGCGGCACTGATGAACCTGTTGTCCGTGGCGGCCGCGTACGGCGTCGTCGCACTGGCGCTCGAGGGCGGCTGGTTCGGTCAGCTGATCGGTATCGATACACCGACGCCCATGCCGGCGTTCATTCCGGTGCTGATCTTCGCCGTGTTGTTCGGGCTGTCGATGGACTACGAGGTCTTCCTGATCAGCCGGATGCGGGAGTCCTGGGTGCGTACTCTCGACAACGGCCGGGCCATCGTCGACGGTCTGGCCGGCACCGGCCGGGTGATCACCGCGGCGGCGGCCATCATGGTCGCGGTGTTCGCGGCGTTCATACCGAGCGATGAGGTTGCCCTGAAAGCCATCGGCGTCGGCATGGCGGCGGCGATCTTCATCGACGCGACCGTGGTGCGGATGCTCCTGGTACCTGCGGTGATGCACTTGTTCGGGCGCCGCAACTGGTGGCTGCCGGCGTCGTGGGAGCGTAGGCTTCCGCAGCTGCATGTCGAAGGTCGCCCCGAGGTGCACCTGCCGGCTCCGGCCAAGCACCTCGAGCCTGTCGGCTGACCTCCAAATGATCATGTTTGGTGGGTTTCCTCGTGCGTCAACAGGCCTGCGGGCATGGTGAGGCACCGGAAAACCCACCAAACATGATCATCTAGTGGGGCGGAGCCGACCGGTGTGGAATGAGCGTTGGTGATTGTCAGCGGCTGATGCTGTCGAGTTCGGCCACGTCCTCCGCGGACAGCGTGAGTCCGGCGCCGGCGATGTTCTCGCGCAGGTGCGCGACTTTGGAGGTGCCCGGAATGAGCAGGA
Source organism: Phytoactinopolyspora mesophila (assembly GCF_010122465.1). Taxonomy (NCBI): domain Bacteria; kingdom Bacillati; phylum Actinomycetota; class Actinomycetes; order Jiangellales; family Jiangellaceae; genus Phytoactinopolyspora; species Phytoactinopolyspora mesophila. Next base: position 24,246 of record NZ_WLZY01000014.1, read on the forward strand.
TGTTCGCCGAACGCTGCAAAAGCCAGGCCAGGGCGACGGCCATCGGCGTTGCGCCCAGGCGGGCCGCCACCCTGGAGAGCTCCGCGGACTGCAGCGGGGTGAAACCGCCCAGAGGGAAGAACGGGACATAGGCGATGCCGTCGTCGGCGAGCTTGTCGATGAGGGGGTCGTCGTGACGGTGGGCGAGGTTGTACATGTTCTGCACGCACACGATCGGCGCGGTCTCGCGTGCTTGCGCGACCTGTTCGGCGGTGACGTTGCTGACCCCGAGGTGGCGGATCAGGCCCTGCTGCTGGAGCTCGGCGAGGGTCTCGAACGCCTCCGTGATCGAACCGGGCTGAGGCCCGGTCGCGTCGCCCATGCGCATGTTCACCAGATCGAGAGTCTCTACTCCGAGGGATTCGAGGTTCTCGCGGACCTGTCGACGTAGGTCCTCAGGTCGGCGCTCCGTGGGCCAGCCACCTTCGGCGTTCCGGTTTGCTCCGACCTTGGTGGCAATGAGTAGGGACTCCGGATAAGGGTGTAATGCTTCCCGGATCAGCTGGTTGGTGATCCGGGGCCCGTAGGCATCGCTGGTGTCGATGTGGGTGATCCCTTGAGTGATGGCCTCGCGCAGCACGGCGATCGCGCCGTCACGGTCCGCCGGAGATCCCATAACCCAGGGGCCCGCGAGCTGCATGGCGCCGTATCCGAACCGGGTGACAGTCCGGTCGCCGAGGCGCCAGGTGCCGCCGAGAAGGGTGGAGGAAGCAGTGGTCATCATCTTGCCTTTCGTCATGCGAGCCAGCGGTGGCGTTTAGGTCGCCGCTCCACCAGTATTGGAGAGCAACTTCCTCACGGGAAGTAGGCACCTTAGAGTGCGTTACGCCCCGTCTCCCCGAAGGATGATGTCCATGGCGACAACGAACGCGGCTCAGAAGCGAGCCCGTGCCAAAGCCGAATACAACGTGTTTCTGGCAGTGTGTCCGAGCCGTCAATTGCTCGACAGGCTCTCGGACAAGTGGGTCGTGCTGGTCCTCTGCGCACTCGGTGGCGACGGCGGCGGGAGCCCCGGCGTGCCGGCTTCGATGCGATACTCGGAGCTTTCGCGTCTGATCGCCGGTGTCAGCCAGAAGATGCTCACCCAGACGCTGCGCTCTTTAGAGCGCGATGGCTTGGTCACGCGTACCGTCACCCCGACCGTTCCGGTCACCGTCGATTACGCGCTCACTGCGCTCGGTCTCTCGCTTTACCAGACCACCCGGCAGCTCCGGAGCTGGGCACAAGACCACATGGAAGCCGTCCAGGCGCACCGTGATGAGTACGACGCCGACCACTGACGCAGCGGTCCATCCGGCAGTGCTGACGACTCGACTTTCGCCTCGCACCGCCAGCCACGTCCGCTCCGGTAGGCAGCCCTAGATGATCATGTTTGGTGGGTTTCCTCGTGCGTCAATAGGTCTGCAGTCATGGTGGGGCGCGGGTAAACCCACCAAACATGATCATCTAGGGCTGGTAATTGTTTTTGTGGATGTCCAGTAGTGACACGGATGTGAGAATTCATTACGCTCCCCGGTTACCCGGACTGCCCCCACCGGAAGGACCTGGCCATGAGCCGCCGTGCTGTCACCGCGTCCATCACCGCCCTCGTCGCATCGTCACTGGTGTTCACGTCGGCTTCGGCCGTAGCCGACCCGCCGCAGGAACAATGGCGGAGCTACTGGGTGGATTCGTTCCGCGACTCGATCTACACGCCTGAGAACGTCGACAAGCTGGTCGAAGACGCCCGGGCCATCAACGCCAATGTGCTGATCGTCCAGGTAGGCCGCTGGATGGACTGCTTCTGCAACCGATCGAGTTTCCCCCGCACGCACGTGCCCATCGACGCCGACTTCGACCCCCTGGACGATGTGATCGAGAAAGCACACGCGGCCGGAATCGAGGTGCACGCATGGGTCAACGCGACACCGGCGTGGAATCTGGCGACCCCGCCGGAGAACCCTGAACACATCTTCCACACCAACGGCCACGATGTCGACGGATGGGACAACTGGTTGAACGTGCGCGTCGACGGCGAACAGACGGTGGGTGCGAACCTGCGCAACATCGATCCGGCCAATCCGGCTGCCGTGGATTACGTCGTCGAAGGCATCGCGAGCATTGTGCGCGAGTACGACGTCGACGGCATCAACCTGGACTACATCCGCTACCCGGACGGCAACACCGCCAACTACCAGAGCGATTGGGGTTACACCGCTGCCTCGATCGACCGGTTCCAGGCGGCCACCGGACGGGGCGATATCCCCGAGCCCACCGACGCCGAGTTCAGCGACTGGCGCCGTGAGCAAGTCACCGGGTTCACGCGGAAGATCTTCTTGACGATGTACGACGTCGACCCCCAAGCGGCGCTGTCCATCAACGGCATCACGTACTGGTTCGGGCCGCAGACCGAGGGCGGCTGGGAAGCCACCCGCGCGTACTCCGAGGTCATGCAGGACTGGAAGGCGTGGCTCGAGGAAGGAATCATCGACGTCAACGTCGCCATGAACTACAAGGCGGAGACTGACGAGGGCGACCGCATCCAGATGTACGACGAGTGGAACGAGGTGCTCAAGGACTGGCAGGCCGACCGATTCTCGGTCGTTGGCCCGGCGCTCTATCTCAACACGGTGGAGGACAGCCTGCGCCAGGCGCGACGGGCGCTCGAACCGTCCGCCGACGGCAACACGGTCGTCGGCTGGAGCGGCTACTCTTACGCGACCCCGAGCAACGCCAGCGGCAGCCCCGAACAGGCGGATGCCGAGCGGGAACGGTTGGCGCACGGGCTGACCGCCGAGGACCCGTCCGGAGCGGAGCCCCTCTTCGCCCAACCCGCGGCTGTGCCGGAGATGACCTGGAAAACCGAGCCTGAGCACGGCCACATCGCCGGCGAGCTGATCACGCGGGACGGCGCCGCTCTCGACCAGGTCAGTGTGTCGGCTACCAACTTGCGGACCGGCGCGAAGGCCGCCGGACGGGTCAGTGACGGGTCTGGATGGTTCGGGTTCGTCAACTTGGAGCCCGGTCGCTGGCTGGTCTCGATCGAGCTTCCGCGCGGCGTCGTGGGCCAACCGGTGGATGTGGTCGAGGTTGCCGCTGGAGAGATCGTGACGGCTGATTTCGCGCCGCTGGTGCGGCCGGGCCGCCCCTAGACGCCACCTTCGGGTGGCGTCGTCCATAGTGCTCCGTAATGCCGGTCTCTTTCCGTCTGTGGCGCGCCCAGGCGGCGCTGCGCTGCGTTGTCATCGGCCCAGGTAGAACCCCACTACCTGGGCCTCCTCCGCCTTGCGCAGCATCCCACCTGGACATCACAGCCTGTGAAGGAACCGGTATTACGGAGCACTAGCGGTCGAATGTCTGAACCGGCTGGCCGGGACGCCACAGCTGGATGAGCATGCCGGTGCGGCTGTCGTTCAACCCGGCCAGTACGACGTCGTCGATGTCCATGAGGAACAGGTGGAAGGGGCCAGGTGCCTCGATCGGGCGGTCTAGATAGTGATCGATCCGATCAGCGGGGACCTCGGTCGCGCGACCGGATATCTTGGCATCGCCGCCGTCCATCGAGCCGTCTCCGGGGTTGGAGTGGATGGCATAGCGCGGATCGCGCTGCAGGTCGCGTGCCTTGACCGCGTTGAGCATGGAACCGATGGTCAGGTGCTCGCCATGGAAATCCACCTCGGTGCCGCTGACCCGGGGCGCGCCGTTGCCGCGCAGGGTGGCGAGGACATGGTGTTTGGTGAACTGGAGCCTGGCGCGAACCGCCCGCGCCAGCTCTGGTGCTTCGTCGGAGAACTGTTTCCACGTTGCCATGGAGCCAGTATCGGCCGCTATTCCTGACATCCGATGTCAGCATGATGGCGTAGTTTCGCCACATGCGAGCGAGCCGGTTGATGAGCCTGATGTTCATGCTTCAGCAGCGGCGCGCAGCGACGGCCGCCGCCTTGGCCGATGAACTCGGCGTGTCGATCCGCACCATTTACCGCGACGTCGGAGCACTTCAGGCTGCCGGAGTGCCGTTGTGGACCGAATCCGGCCCGGGCGGTGGGATCCATCTGGTCGAGGGCTGGCGGACCCGGCTGGATGGTCTCACCGGAGACGAGGCGGCAGCGCTCTTCCTGGCCGGGGCGCCGTCGGCGGTCGCTGACCTGGGGCTGGGGGCAGTGCTGACCGCCGCGGAGACGAAGGTGGTCGCCACCCTTCCGCCCGAGCTGAGAGGGCGGGCCGGGCGGCTGCGCGAACGCTTCCACCTAGATGCCCCGGGCTGGTTCAACCGGGAGGAGCCGCCGGCGGCTTTAGCGGCGATTGCCGAAGCAGTCTGGGCCGGCCGGCGTCTGGATATCGCCTACGATCGATCAGGCCGTACGGTGCGGCGCCGGCTGGATCCGTTGGGGCTGGTGCTCAAAGCCGGTACCTGGTATCTGGTCGCGGCTCATCGTGCACAGGTCAGGACCTACCGGATCGGTCGGGTGACCGAGGTCTCGAAGCGCGACGAGCGCTTCACCCGGCCGGAAGGCTTCGACCTCGCGGCCTGGTGGGCACGGTCGGCGGCCGAGTTTGATCGATCCCTTCTGCGATACACCTGCCGCGTGCGCCTCGCTCCGTGGGCCTACCGGCATCTTCGGCATTATGTCAGCCCTGCGTCCGCTGAAGCCGCCGTTCAATCGGCGAAGGGGCCCGATGCGGGCGGCTGGTACGAGGTGACGTTGCCCACTGAGGGCGAGGACGTCGCGGCCCGGCAGCTCACCGGCCTGGCCCCCGACGTCGAGGTACTTGATCCGCCGTCGCTGCGGGAAGCACTGCGGCGGATCGGTGCCGCCTTGGCAGAGGCGAACGCATGATGACCTCGCCGGGATGGCGTTGATCCCGGGAGGCTAACGTCGGGTGCGAAGTCCCATGAGTGAACGAAAGGGCAGCACACCAATGGCCGAATACATCGTCAGCGAAGACCTTCCGAAGCCGGGCGGGCCGTACAGTCATGTCGCCCTCGCGGGAAACATGGTGTGGACGGCCGGATTCGGTCCTGCCGATCCGGAGACCGGTGCCGTACCCGACGGCATAGAGGCACAGACCGATGCGACGATCGACAATGTCGAACGTGCCCTACGCGCGGCTGGTCTGGAATTGTCCGACGTGGTCAAGGTCACCGCCCACTTGCAACACCTGCACGAGCACTTCGCCGCCTATAACCGGGTGTACGAGAAGAGGTTCACCGGCTCCCGTCCGGTTCGTACCACCGTCGGCTCGGACCTGATGAACATCCTGGTTGAGATCGATGTGGTGGCCGTCAAGCCCGGGTAGAGCGTCGCCCGCATACGCATCGCACGACATCACGAGCCCAAATATGACAGAGCGTTCGACCGATTGCAGAGATATGAATGGCGAAACCGAAATCTCGGTGTTGGGAGTGTGCCAACCTGGGTAGGTGAATGATGTGGCTACAGGAAATCCGAGCAAACTGGCGGGACTGGCCCGGCAGCTGCGCGTGGACTCCGTGCGTTGCGCGGAGGTAGCCGGCTCCGGCCACCCGACCTCTTCGTTGTCCGCTGCGGACCTGATGGCGGTGCTGCTCGCCAAGTACCTCCGCTGGGACGTGTCGGACATGACCAACCCGCAGAATGATCACCTGATCTTCTCCAAAGGCCACGCATCGCCGTTGCTCTACGCTTTGAACAAGGCAGCTGGCATTGTGAGCGACGACGAGCTGGTCACGTACCGGGCTCTCGGCAGCCGCCTCGAAGGGCATCCGACGCCGAGTCTGCCGACGGTGGACGTCGCTACCGGATCGCTCGGGCAAGGCCTGCCGATCGGTGTCGGGCTGGCGTTGAGCGGCAAGCTTCTCGACCGGCTGCCTTATCGGACCTGGGTCTTGTGCGGCGACAGCGAGCTGGCCGAAGGTTCCATGTGGGAGGCTTTCGAGCACGCTGCAGGTGAAGGCCTGGACAAGCTGACCGCGATCGTCGACGTGAACCGGCTCGGGCAGCGGGGACCCACCCGATACGGCTGGGATACCGGCGCCTACGCCAGGCGCATCGCCGCGCACGGTTGGCACACAGTGGAGATCGACGGCCATGATCTGTCGCAGATCGACCAGGCCTACGCTGAAGCGCTGGCGGTGGGTCGGCCCACTGCGGTCCTTGCTCGCACCACCAAAGGTGCCGGTGTGGCCGAAGTGGCTGATCAAGAAGGCAGACACGGAAAGCCGTTGCCCAACGGCCGGGAAGCCATTGCGGAGCTCGGTGGGATCAGCGACATCTGGATCGACGTGCCCGAGCCTGAGTACCTCGCGCCGCCTCACCAGTTCCGTGCGCCCGCTGACTACGAGCCTCAGCCGTACGAAGTGGGTGAGGAAGTCGCCACTCGCACGGCATTCGGGCAGGCGCTGAGCGCACTCGGCCATGCGCGCCCCGATGTGCTCGGGCTCGACGCCGAAGTAGCTGACTCGACCCGGATGGAGTATTTCGCCAAGGAACACCCAGATCGATTCTTCCAGTTCTTCATCGCCGAGCAGCAGATGGTGGCGGCGGCTGTCGGGATGCAATCCCGCGGCTGGGTGCCATATGTGGCGACCTTCGCCGCATTCATGACCCGTGCCTACGATTTCATTCGGATGGCAGCGATCGGGAACGCGAACATGTGCCTGATCGGCTCCCACGCCGGTGTCGAGATCGGCGCGGACGGCCCGTCGCAGATGGGCCTGGAGGACATCGCCCTGATGCGTGCTGTGCATTCGAGCACGGTGTTGCATCCGTGTGACGCGAACCAGACGGCTGCGCTGGTGGGCGCCATGGCCGAGCAACGCGGCATCAGCTACTTACGCACCTGCCGGGGCGATTGTCCGGTCATCTACCACTACGATGAGGAGTTCTACGTCGGGGGAAGCCAGGTTCTACGGTCCTCACCCGACGACGCTCTCACCATCGTGGCCGCGGGCATCACTGTCCACGAGGCACTCGGAGCCGCGGACATCCTGGCAGAAGAGGGCGTAGCCGTACGGGTGATCGACCTGTACTCGATCAAACCTGTGGACGTCTTCACACTCCGCCAGGCCGCGCAGGAGACCGGGTGCCTGCTGACAGTGGAGGACCACCGGCCGGAAGGTGGTTTGGGTGACGCCGTTTGCGGCGCGTTCATGACCGGAGGCCCACCTCCGGTCATGATCAAGCTGGCTGTCCACGACATGCCGGGATCGGCGACGCCCGCCGAGCAGTTGCGAACGTGCGGTATCGACCGCGTGGGCATCGCGGCGGCGGCTCGCGCCTACCTGGCCGAACTCGACGCCACCGGCGAGCTGTGACCTCGGGTTCGGCGCGCATGTTCACACATGGTCCCGGGGTATCACCCGGCTCCAGTTGCGGGCGAACACGCGGTGCTCGCCCTCATAAGCGTCGAGTTCGGCGTGCAGGTGAAAGTCGGTCGGCGAAGAAGTCAGCGTGGTTCGGGTCACAGTACGGGCCGACCAGTCGCCACGCGCAAACGTCATCGACCACACCGTTTCGCCGCGAGTGGACTCGAGATCATTGCCGGTCCAGCTGTAGAGCTCGTCTGTGCGCCGTTTGACGATGAGATCGATGTCGTCGAACCGGACGGTGCCGAGATCTTTGACGACTTCGAGAGCTGAGCGGTAGTCGATCAGATCGCGTGAGACCTGCCACTTGTGCTCTCCCGGCTCCAGCGTCGTGGTGGGGATCGGTGGCGTCCCCTCGGCCTCCTCGAAGGGGCGAAGGTCAGTATCGGCGGGGTGATGAGCCGGCCGGGTCGGCAGTACCACGCTGCTGTCGGCTGGATAGACGGTGAGCTGCGTGGGCGCCGGCGGCGGCCACGCGAGGGGCCAGTACGAGGTGGAGACAGACAACCGTAGCCGGTGACCGGGCGGGAACGCGTGCGCCAGGCCGTTCAGCTTCACGGATGCGTGATAGCGCACGCCTGGAGCCAGCGGGCGGGGCTCGTCGTCGCCGGAGAGATGCGCCAGATTGAGCAGGCCGAAGCTCACCCGGGTCGCACGGCCATCCGGGTCTACGTCGGACATGCGGACAGCCACCATCGCGAGCGGCTCATCGACGCTGAAGGCCAAATTGAGCACCGGAGCCCCCAGGACCTCCCAGCGCTCTTCCAGGATCTGGCTGTCGAAGACGACCGAGCCGCCATCCTCCTCGCGCTGGTCGTACGGCAGGTCCGGCGGGGCGTTGTAGGAACACCACTTGCCGGCGAACTTGCCGACCGAGAGTGGTGACTGAATGGTCAGTGGTTCGGCGCGTGTTTCCTGGCCCGATTCGGCGATGGAGTAGTAGCCGAGGGCCCGTTCGATCCGGTCGATGTATGGCGACGGCCAGTTCTGTTCCGCGACCCACCGGCCCGGGCGTTCGGTGTATGCCGTTGACGGCGGCACACTGTCCTGCATCCAGATGCGCAGCATGGGCTCATCCATCACGTCGTTGTCAGCGCCTTTGAGCCAGTGATCCCACCACCGGACCATCTCCTGGAGAAAACCGATGGCCGGTCCGGGCTGACCGAGGTGGGGGTACTTGTGTGACCACGGGCCGATCAGTCCTTTGCGCGGGGCGTCGAGCCGTTCCAGCAGCCGGAAGACGGCATTGGAATAGCCGTCGGCCCAGCCGCTGACCGCGAAGACGGGACACTCGACTGCGCTGTAGTCCTCACAGACCGAGGCATGTCGCCAGAAATCATCGCGGCGTTGATGGCGTAGCCAGTCCTCCAGCCAGAGTCCGCTGCCCTCGAGTCGTTCGAACCACATCTTGCGCCATCGTTCGCCGACGACGGCCGGGTCCGGTGGGCAGGATGTATAGGCGAACATCGTCGATGCCCATGAGAGGTTGTCACTGAGCAGGCATCCGCCCATGTAGTGCACGTCGTCGGAGTACCGGTCGTCGCTGGAGCACATCGTGACGATCGCATCGAGGCCCGGCGGGCGGCGGGCGGCCACCTGGAGGGCGTTGAAGCCGCCCCACGAGATCCCCATCATCCCCATCCGGCCGTTGCACCACGGTTGTGCCGCGAGCCAGGCCAAGATATCTCCGGCGTCGCGTAGTTCACTTTCGAGATACTCGCCGGTCAGAACCCCTTCGGAATTGCCGCTTCCGCGTAGGTCTACTCGCAGGCATGCATAGCCGTGCCCGGCGAGATACGGGTGAACGGTGGAGTCGCGCAGCGCGGTCAGATCATGCTGGCGATAGGGGATGAACTCCAGAATGGCGGGCACCGGCTCCTCGTCGGATGAGACCGGCCGCCAGCATCTGGCCGCCAACTCGATTCCATCTGACACGGGAATTCGGAGGCCAGTTTCTTCGTGTGTCTCGTACGGTAGCGACGTGACGTTTCGCAAATGTCCTTCCCATCATTCGCGTTGCAAGCCGAACGGCAATCTTTCGACGCAGGTGTGGTATTTCTCGTCCAGTTCGTCCTCGATCTCCGCGCCGATGTAGATCAGCGCGAGTTCGTAGCTGTAGCTGTCTTGGTGTGTCAGGTTCGAGAGCCGCTCACCTTCGCGCGCCACGACATCGACTTTTGTCAGTGGGACGTCCCGTTCGACACGGGCTACTTCCACTGCGGTCGGCACTCTGACCACTTGGGCGTCGCCGCCGAACTCTCGTAAGAAACACTTGGCGGCGACACCTGCCGGGCCTTGACCTGTCGGGAGTTCGGGGTCGAGCCCTAGGGCGATACTCACCAAGGCGTGATGGTTGGCAACGCCGTCGACCATCTGGAACAGCCGGGCATGAGACTGCGAGTGGCGCGGATTGATCTCCAGGATGCTCAGTGAGTCGCGTTCCCTGTCCCAGAAGAACTCGATGTTCCAGGTGGAATTGTTCAGGCCAACGTGGCTGATCACCCGGGTAGCGATGTCGGTGAGGCGGTCGATGACGTGGTCCGGTACCCGCGCGGGATACAGGTATCGCAGAAAGCTGAACGTGCCCGGATAGTTGATCGTTTCGACGACCCCGTACACGTGCGCTTCGCCGTGCTGCGTGTAGCCCTCGACGGTGAGCTGGACGCCGGTCGCGTCCTCTTCCACGAGGCAGCAGTGGTCGCTGGGGCCGATCTCAGGCGGTGCGTGAATGCGTTCCAGCACGTACTGGAACGGCGCGCCCATCCAGTCGATGTTCTGCCGGATGGCTTCGAGGCCAGCGCGGAACTCCTCGTGGTTAGTGGCCCGGAACGCCAGGGCCGAGCTCACTGACTTGACCGGCTTGACCCAGAGCGGATACGTCAACCCGGATGGCGGACCGCCGCGATGGTCGGTGTCGAGGAGAGCAAAGCGTGGATGGGCGGCGACGACCTCTTGCTGGACGAGACGGCTCCAGTATTTGTGCTCGCACTTGACAACTGCTTCGAGACTCGGGCCGGTGGTGTGGAACCTTTCGCAGAGGATCGGCACAAGCGAACTCACCGGGAAGTCCCAGTAGCCGATGATCGCGTCGATCGATCCGTCGAATCGGTAGAGCTGGCGCTCGGCGGAGGCGAGCAACTCAGGTAACCGAATGTCGTCGGTCAGGAGATCGTCGAGATCCAGCAGCCGGTGAAAGCTGTACTGCTCGGCGTGCGGCAGCGCGTGCAGTAGTTCCGCGTTCATGTCGTCGAGTCCCAGCACGAAGATGTTCGTCGCCATGTGGCCCCCCGGGGGGTCGCTCTACGTCATGCGGACTGCTCCGCGTTGTCGGCCACGCCTTCGACGCCGGAGGTTCGGGCGCAGTGAGCGCAGCAATACACCATCCCGCGTGCCTCGACACCGTGGCCGATCACCCGACACGCACAATGCGCGCACCGTGGAGCACACAGATGGATGGCGCACTCGAAGCTGTCGAATGTGTAGTCGTGGCCGTCCGACGTCCGCAGGCTGAAGCTCCGGTCGTAGTTGTTGCCGCATACGTCGCAGACACTCATGGTCTTTCCTCCGTCATTCGAGTTGAAGCCGCGGCCTCGTGCACATTCGGTTACCCACGTGCCTGACAGATACTCGCGCCCGTTTCGTCCTGCTCGGCTCCGGGTACCGCGAGTGCATGAGTGATCAGCGACCTTCTCGCCTGCGGATCCTCATCGTCGGCGCCGGATATGCGGGCATGTATACCGCCTACCGCCTGCAGTCGAAGCTGCGGCCGGGCGAGGCTTCGGTGACGGTGGTGGACCCGCGCGCCTACCTGACCTATCAGCCGTTCCTGCCGGAGGCTGCTGCCGGTGCCCTCGAACCGCAGCATGTCGTCGCACCGTTGCGTGCGGTCCTCAGCAAATGCCGGGTCATGACCGGCAGCGCCACCGATATCGACGTGGAGCGCCGCGTGGTGTCGGTGAGTGTGCCGGACGGATATGTCGAAAAGCTGGGATATGACGTGCTGGTGCTTGCGCTCGGCTCCCGGACCAAGACACTGCCAGTGCCAGGGCTGGCTGACAACGCGGTCGGCTTCACTACCCTCGGTGAGGCCGTTTACCTGCGTAATCATGTACTTTCCCGGCTGGACCAAGCTGCCAGCACACAGGACCCGGTGCTCCGGTCGAAGCTGCTGACGTTCGTCTTCGTGGGCGGCGGCTATGCCGGTGTGGAGGCCCTTGGTGAGATCGAGGACATGGCCCGATTCGCGGCCAGCCGCTACTACGGATGAGTGCGTCCGGATGACATGCGCTGGGTGCTCGTCGAGGCCGCGGATCGGATCATGCCGGAGGTGAGCCGCTCGCTGGCAGACTATGCCGTTGACGTCCTGCGCCAACGGCAGATCGACGTCCGGCTCGAAACGACGGTGCAGAGCATGGAGGACGGCTACGTCGTGCTGTCCGACGGCGCGGAGTACGACGCCGCGACCGTGGTGTGGACCACCGGGGTCGTGGCGCATCCGCTGATCTCCGAGGTGGGCTTGCCGCACGACAAACTCGGCCGGGTGGATTGTCATGCGACCTTGCAGGTCGGTGACCGCCCGGAAGTGTTCGCGGCCGGTGACTGCGCCGCCGTGCCGGATTTGACCAGCGCCGACCCGGCAGCCACCTGCGCACCGTCGGCGCAGCACGCCATCCGGCAGGGCAAACGGGCAGCGGACAACATCCGTGACCTGGTCCGTGGTAAGGCACTACGCCCGTACCGGCACAACAGCGCCGGTGCCGTGGCGACTCTGGGCCTGCATCAGGGCGTCGCCGAGGTCTACGGCCTCCGGCTCAAAGGCTGGCCGGCATGGGCGATGCATCGCCTCTACCATCTGTCCAGGATGCCGACCACGAACCGCAAGGCTCGGGTGCTGGCCGACTGGATACTCGACGCCAGCTTCCCTCGCCAAGTGGTCGCGATCGGCGAACTCCAGGATCCTCGCTACGAGTTCGTCACCAGCGCAACACAGCAGCCACGCCGTCCTCAGTGATCGTGCTCGGCGCGACGATCAGTTCGGCGTCAGTGGCTGCCGCCGCGCACGTGACGGCCAGGTCAGCCCGGACACGTTCATAGTCGAACGCCTTCGAAGGCAGCGATATGCCCGGGTAGGCGCTCGGGGAGACTTCGTGGGCGGCGGCGATCTCCGGTGACAGCAGAACCGTACGGACCTGTCCGTGAATGAGTTTCTGGAGCACTTCGCCGACGCCGCGCACAGCGGCACCCGAACGGCCCAATTCCTGCTCGAACTCGTCCAGAACACGGCGGTGATCGGCGACGACGATCTCTCGCACCATGTGGTCAACGGCGTCGTCGAGAGCTTGACGCGAGCTACCCGCTGCCCGGCCACCGGTCTCGAGGTCGGCCAGCACTGACCGGGTAGCTTCGCTGACCGCCTGCCGGATTTCGCTTTGGGCGCGCAGGTCGCCTGCGACCGCCACGACACGCACACCGGCCTTGACCAGGTGATCGATCTCTTCGGCCACCTGTTCGGCATTTCGGCGCCAGGTCTCTTCAGCTCGGCGCTGATAGCGCTTGTGCGACCAGCCTCCGGCAGACACCTTGGTGAGGTGCTCGGTGTCCCCCGCGGCTGTGTCGCGGTTCACCAGCCGCTCGGGCCACGGATCGTAGAACTCGAAGTCGGCGCCCTCGCGATCGGCCAATACGATCAGCACCGGCATCAGCCCGCTGCGATCCGCCAGCCAGCCGGTGACGTCCGGCAGTGGGCTCCATGTCACGACCTCCGGGCTATGTGGTCGCTGTACGACGTCGTCCAGAAGGATCTGGTCGTCGGCGGCCACGATCATCCGGGCCACGTTTCCGGGTGCGCTCACCGGGGTCTGCATCCGTTCGCCGGCCAACTGCACCAGGTCGGCCGGAGCGCCGGAGCGCAGCAGTTCTTCCGCCGCCGAATGCCAGCGCACGGCCAGACGGTGGGGCGCCTCGTCGATATTGCGACTGACGTCGAGGTAGGCGCTGAGAAACGGGCCAGGGTTCTGGCAGAGGTCCGAGACTAGTGCCATGGTGGTCGGTTTGTTCGAGCTCATACCGTCCTCCGTGTCGGAGCTTGAAGATCAAGCTCGGGTTGAATGCTGCCGCCGAGCCGCAGTCCGATGCCTGCTTGTGGTTTGCCGGCTGGACTGGACCGGAACGCGGGACCTCGTAGTGCTCCGCTGGCCGCTGCCGTCCGTCGTGCCGAGCCGGGCGCGGAGGTGGCCCAGGATTCGGGCGAGCAGCCGCGAGACTTGCATCTGTGTCACGCCGAGTTCCTGAGCGATCTCCTGTTGTGTCCAGCCGCGGAAGAAGCGGAGGAACAGGATGCGCTGATCACGCGGGGGCAGGTTGCGGCACAACGGCCGCAGGGCTGTCCTCGCCTCGGAGCGGCTGAAGTTCGAGTCCTCGTCGCCGAGCACGTCGGCCAGCGTGGCGCCGTCTTCGGTGCGGGTCGGGGCATCAATCGAGGCGGGTGTGTAGCAACTACGGCAGCCCAGCGCTTCTTCGACATCCTCGACCTGTTCGTCGAGGTCATCGGCGATCTCCTGGGGACTGGGGGTTCGTCCCAGGGTCTGTGACAGTTGCGCCGTGGCGGCGGTGGACTGCCGGTGCAGATCCTGGATCCGGCGGGGCGGACGGATCGTCCAGCCCTGGTCCCGGAAGAAGCGCTTGATCTCACCGGTGATGGTCGGCATCGCGAAGGAGATGAAGTCGACCCCCTTGTCCGGCGAGAATCGGCGAACCGCGTTGACGAGGCCGACGTAGGCAACCTGGGTCACGTCGGACTGTTCCTCGGCGCGGCCTGCGTACTTTCGAGCCACCGATTCAGCAAGGCCCCGGTTGAGCACGATCGCTTCGTCTTGCAATCGCCGGCGCTCTTGCGGTTCGGCCTCGGCGGCCTGTTTGAGGAGCCGGTGGGTGATTTCCGCGCGGTCGACATCGTTGCGGCCAGAACTGGCCGACTTGGTGACATGATCAGTAGTTTGCGATTGAGTCTTCTGCGCTAACACAGCCAACACCTACTCGTGGATTCGAGCGGACGTGGCTACTGCTTAACCACTGATAACTGCTACACAAGCATGGCTGCGCCTGGCTGTCAACAGGCTGTAGCAAACTCCGGATTCAGGCGCCGGAATCAGGTGCCTGAAGGCCGGCCCTGCGCAGCGCGTCGGCCATCGCCCCTTGCGGCGCAGGGCGTTTTGGCTGGCCACTGCCCTGTTGAGCCTTGTTTGCCCGGCGCGGGCGGGCGCTTGAATTGGAGGGATCTTTCGTCGCCGGTAAGTCGTCATCCAAGCGCAGGGTAAGCGATACCCGATTTCGCGGAACGTCGACTTCCAGCACTTTTACCCGCACGACATCGCCGGGCTTAACGACATCACGCGGGTCTTTGACATAGCTATGTGACATAGCGGAAATATGCACCAAGCCGTCTTGGTGCACACCGACGTCGACGAATGCACCGAATGCCGCGACATTGGTCACGACGCCCTCCAGGCGCATGCCCGGCTTGAGGTCCGCCACGGTCTCGACGCCTTCGGTGAAGGTGGCCGTCTTGAACGTGGGTCGGGGATCCCGGCCTGGTTTCTTCAACTCGTTTATGACGTCGGTCACCGTCGGCAAACCATTCGTCTCGTCGACGAAGTCCGCGGGCCGCAAGCCCTGTAGTGAGCGCTCGTTGCCGAGCAATGTCTGGACGTCGCCTCCGGCGGCCTTGGCGATCCGGCGTGCCAGCGGATAGGACTCGGGGTGCACGCTGGAGCCGTCGAGCGGTTCGGCGCCGCCGCGGATCCGGAGAAAGCCTGCGCACTGTTCGAAGGCTTTCTGCCCTAGGCGCGGGACTTCCTGAAGCGCGGTGCGGGCACGGAACGGCCCCTGATTCTCCCGATGCGTCACGATGTTCTCCGCCAACGTGTTGCTGATGCCAGAGACGCGGGCCAGTAGCGGGGCCGACGCGGTGTTGACGTCGACGCCTACCGCGTTGACGCAGTCCTCGACCACCGCGTCGAGAGATCGGGACAAGGCCCCCTCGGCGAGGTCGTGCTGATACTGGCCGACCCCGATCGACTTGGGCTCGATCTTCACCAGCTCCGCCAGCGGGTCTTGGAGTCGCCGGGCGATCGAGACAGCGCCTCGCAGCGAGACGTCGAGCTCCGGGAGCTCGCGCGAAGCGAACGACGACGCCGAGTACACCGACGCGCCGGCTTCGGAGACCATGACCTTCGTCAGCTTGAGCTCCGGGCGGAGTTTGATCAGTTCGCCCGCTAGATGGTCGGTCTCACGGGACGCGGTGCCGTTGCCGATCGAGATCAGCTCCACGCCGTGTTCGCGGACCAGCTTCTCCAGTGTGACCAGGGACTCGTTCCACTGGCCTTGCGGTTTGTGCGGATAGATCGCCGTGGTGGCGACGACCTTGCCGGTGGCGTCGACGACGGCAACCTTCACGCCGGTGCGATAGGCCGGATCCAGGCCCATGGTCGGGCGGGTGCCGGCAGGTGCCGCCAGCAGGAGGTCGCGGAGGTTGCCGGCGAAGACCCGGATAGCTTCCTCCTCCGCGGCCTGTCGCACACGCATGCGCAGATCGAGGCTGAGGTTGACCAAGATGCGGGTCCGCCACGCCCAACGGACACAGCTGGCCAGCCATGTGTCGCCCGGCCGTCCCCGGTTCTCGATGCCGAACCGGTGCGCGATCGCAAGCTCATAGGCGGTGGGTCCCGGGCGCTCAGCGTCCTCGTCGGTCAAGGGATCGACGGCGAGGTCGAGGATTTCCTCCTTCTCGCCGCGGAACATCGCGAGTGCACGATGGGAGGGGATCTTCGTGAACGGCTCGGCGAAGTCGAAGTAGTCGGCATACTTCGCGCCGGCCTCCTCCGCCCCGGGCCGGACCTTCGAGCCGAGACGTCCACGGCTCCACATCCGTTCTCGCAGATCGCCGATCAGATCGGCGTCTTCGGCGAACCGCTCGACCAGTATGGCCCGGGCGCCGTTGAGAGCCGCCTGAACATCGGGCACGTCGGCGGTGACGAACGCTTGAGCAGTGGTCTCGGGGTCTTGCGCAGGGTCGGTCAGCAGCCCATCGGCCAACGGCTCCAAGCCGGCTTCCCTGGCGATCTGGGCCTTGGTGCGTCGCTTCGGCTTGAACGGAAGGTAGATGTCTTCGAGCCGAGCCTTCGTGTCGGCCGCCATGATCTGAGCCTCTAGCTCATCGGTCAGCTTGCCCTGATCACGGATCGATTCGAGGATGGTGTTACGGCGTTCTTCCAGCTCACGAAGGTAGCGTAGCCGTTCTTCGAGATGCCGCAGCTGGGCATCGTCGAGCATGCCGGTTGCCTCTTTGCGGTATCGCGCGATGAACGGCACCGTCGAGCCGTCGTCGAGCAAGGCGACGGCGGCCGATACCTGGCTCTCGCGCACCCCGAGCTCTTCGGCGATCTTCTGGTACACCCAACGCGGCGTGTTAATTGTCACGACTCCCGATCCGATCTCTTTCCCGACGTGGCTTCGACGTCC
Source organism: Phytoactinopolyspora mesophila (assembly GCF_010122465.1). Taxonomy (NCBI): domain Bacteria; kingdom Bacillati; phylum Actinomycetota; class Actinomycetes; order Jiangellales; family Jiangellaceae; genus Phytoactinopolyspora; species Phytoactinopolyspora mesophila. Next base: position 41,128 of record NZ_WLZY01000014.1, read on the forward strand.
GGCCTGGGACCTCGAAAGGCTATCGTGTCCGGACGGCCGGTCCCGGTGCGCAGTGTCCGGCGCGATCCCGCATCACGGGATGCTAGTTTGGCTCCGGGCCGACGTATAGCCAGATCGTTTCTGGTGTGACGTCGATGACCTCCTGGACGTCGTCGGGAAGGTCGTCGGCCCGGTTCTTCAGCCGATCCTTCTCGCCGTCGAAATCGGCGGAGAACAGGTCGGCCTGTGTTCCGTACCACACTGAACCATTGCCGATCCGTTCGGCGATGTCGTCCAGCTCCGCCCGCACGTCGGACTTCGCACCTGCGACGTCGCTCTTGAGGATCTCCAGCCTCTGCAGGGCAGGGTTATCGATCTCGTTCTCGCTCATGGGTCATAGAGCGTGTCACACTCGTGATCCATGAGTCGATGGTTACGGAGTGCCGCCCTCGCCGGTACGGTGCCGATGCTCTTTGCGGGATGCGGCTTCTTCGGTGGCGAAGGTGTCGAGATCGAACTCATCGCCGGTGGTGGTGGCGATCCAGACGGCGCCACCGCGGAGAGCATCCGGCTGGAGGGGCATGCAACCGACCTCGCGGTGAGCGATGGCGTCGTGCACCTGCTCGCCGACGACGGTCCTGACACCGAGCGGCGTCTGGTGACCGTAGAGCCGGATGGCTCGGTATCGACGATGGCGCTGGGCGATGTGCAGGCCATGCACGTGGCAGCCGGCCCCACAGGTGACGTCGTGGTGGCCACCAGGCGGGTGATCTACCGGGTCGGCGATTCTGATCTCGAACCGTTGGTGGCAACGGAGGAGGCCGGGCAGACGGAGGCCGACGTCGTGGCGGCTGGGTCGATCCATGGCGTCGCGGTCGACGGCGAGGACCGGCTGATATGGACCGAGACAGTCCTTGCCGGAGGGCCGGACGGCGACACACTCCCGTTGACGAGGGTGATGCGCCTGGAGGCCGGTGCCGTCGAGCATGTGGCGGGAGCGGATGACTTCGAGGTGTCGGAGAGCGAGCTCGCGGAGCTTCAAGTCTCGCCTCCGGAGGACGTGGAAGCGGTGGATCTGCCGCTCTTGGAGATGGGCGTGAACGGAGCGGTTGCGGCTGCCGAAGACGGCACGGTCTATCTCGGCGGGCCGCGTTCCGTTCTCCGAATCGACGTGACCGGTGGTGTCAGCACGCTGCTTGGCCGGGGGGAGCGAGACCTCCCAGACGGTGCCTTTGACGACGAACGGGAGGCCATGGATTTCGGTGGCGCCTGGTTCGGCGCCAGCATCGACGCAGGAGGCGTCGCCGTCGTCGCGGTCGACAATTCCCTGGCAGACGAGCCGGTGGACGTGCGGCCGTTCGACTGGTCGGGCGATCTCGGCGAAGCGGCTCAACTGGTGGCCGACAAGATCGTCCGGCAGCCGTCCGGGGCCGACCGCACGTTCAACCTGAATGACGATCGGACTGTATACGGCGGGGTCGCCGTGGTTGTCCGGGAAGGCCGGGCAGCCACGGCGATGGCACACGTCGAGAAGGTGGCGTTGGAGGATACGACGCTGTATGCGGTTGGTCAGACTCGAGAGCGCCCGCAAGGTGAAGCCCGAGACGCCGAGATGTTGATCGTCAGGATGGAATTGCCGGACGACTGACGTTCAGAGACCTCTTAGTCGCCCCAATCCGCGAAGTTTCCGGATGCCCACTGCTGAACGGCAGGATCTTGGAGCCACTCGAGGTAGGCGCGCTTGGCGTTGTCGTCCATGTCCTCAAGCGGTTTGATCTTTGGATTTTCCTTTTTCGTGTCACTCTTGTCGTACTCGATGAACTCGCCGCCGTATCGGTCCTGATAGGTCTTGGGGTTCCCGTCGTACACCGCCACGTAGTCACCCCTGTCGATCTCGACCGGGACGATAGCGGAGCCACCTGGATTGTTGTACATCTCCGAGACGCGAAAATGCATGTCACCCTCGCGGCGGCCGTGTGCCCATCCGGTGTCGACGTTGTACGTGGGCATGTCCTCGGACAGGACCGCCTTGATTCCTCGCGTGGCGAGATCCTTCAGCAGCGCCTTCGGATCCGGCGCTTTGAAGGCTATGTCTACCGCCGTTTCCATATTCTTGTTCGCTTCTTCGACCTCGATGCCGAGGCCTTCGGCAACGTTGGCGGCGCGGCTCAGGAACCACGTACCGAAGTAGTCGGCCATGGCCAGAGATAGCGCGTTGGCGTTCTGCTGATTCTCGTTCTCCATGTTGATCGTGCGGCTGACTTGCTCCTCATACTTGTCGCTGAACACCTCGGACAGGTGGTTGGCGACATCCTCGTCACGCATCGCTTGCTCGGTGAGGCTGGCCCACCACTCGGCGGGTGCCTCGACGCCGCGGCGGTCGTCCTGCAGGTGTTCGAAGTATGACGGCACCGGTGAGGTCACGCTGTCGTACACGTCGTCGATGTGCCGTTCGATCAGTTGCCCGAACCATTCCTGGTACGGCTCCTCGGCATTCCGGTCCCAGCTGTAGACGTTCTCCAACAAGGTGTAGACACTCTGGTCGGCGAGCCCTTGGTCGAACCGAGCCACCCGGTGGGTGGCGGCATCCATCACGTTGATGAACGCATCGTGGACGGTGTCGTCTCGGAATCGGCCGTCGATGCCTTGCATGATGAACGCGGCGTACTCGGCATTCGTGTCGAAGTCCGCGTGTTCTGGTTCACCGGTGTACCAGGTGGCCGCGGCGACTGGATGACGCGCCAAAGCATTCATGACTGTTGCCATGTCTTCGGGGCTGTTGTGATGGCCCAGGTTGTCCATCGCGGAGTGCAGGAAGCCCTCGCTCCAGTGGCCGTAGTTCATGAACGTCGCGAATATGGTCCAGCCGGAAGCGCTGCTGTACTCGCGCACACCATCCATCCACTCGCTCGAGGTGAAATCGATACGGTGGCTGGCCGTTGCCAAGGCGTAAGAGACCGGCACGAGCTTGCTTTGATCGTATTCGGCCCCCTCGGGGCCAAGGCCTTCCACGGCGTCGGCGTGGAAGGCTTCGATGGCACCCGGTCCAGCCGCGTTGAAGAAAGCTTCGACGTAGTCCGGATCGCTTCCATGCTCCTGGAGCAGTTCGTAGGCCTCGGCCGGTATTTCGTCCGACGGATGGTCCACGTCGCCCAGAAGGCGCTCTGCGTCTTCGCGTCCCTGTTCGGCTGCCTCTTCGGCCGTGTCCCACGTGAGCTCACCCGCGCCTGCCGTGACGGACAACGTGCCATGCTGTTCGGATGCGATGGCAGCGATGTCTCGACGTCGACGCAACATCGGGAGCTGATCCCGCACCCACTCCGCCACCTGCTCCAGTTGGGTAAGGTTATGGGTGGAGACTTGGTGGGCGACGAACCTCCCCCGGAAATCGCTCACGAACTCCTCAACCGCGTCCGCCGCGTCCGCCGCCTCGCCAATCAGTTTGTCGAGTGCGTCTGGATCAATTCCCACGCTGTTGCCGGTAGAACCGCCGTCGATCAAGTCCGCCATTTTCTGCGTTCCTTTGAAGGTATGAGTTCGCAGAAAGAGCCTCATCCGAAACCTGTGCGGCAGTCAAGTAGCACGTCGAGCCATCGTTGTGCAGACAGTCGGTGGCAAGGGGCGCGCGCCGGTCTTCGCCCTCGATGGTGCTACGTTTGATCGCGTTTGGGCGGCCCAACCGAAGTCTTGCCTCGTGCCCAGCTGTTCACCTTCGTAGGAGGTTTGCCCGTGAGCGTCGAGTCCCAGCACGTCGTCGTCATGGGTGTGTCCGGATCGGGGAAGACGACCGTCGCCAAGAGGCTGGCGAAGCAGCTCGCCTGGCCCTACGCCGAGGGCGACGACTTCCACCCCGAGGCCAACGTGAGCAAGATGGCGGCCGGTCAGCCGCTCGCCGACCAGGACCGGTGGCCGTGGCTGCGCAGCATCGCGGCGTGGATGTCCGCCCAAGCAGCTGACGGGCGCAACACCGTGGTCACGTGCTCGGCGCTGCGACGCGCCTACCGGGACGTGCTGCGTGAGGCCGACGGCCAGGTGCGCTTCGTGTACCTCTCGGGTGACGTCGACCTGATCGCGGAGCGGATCGGTTACCGCAAAGGGCACTTCATGCCGACGTCGCTCCTGACGTCCCAGTTCGAGACGCTCGAGCCGCTCGAGCCGGACGAGGATGGTTTCGCTGTCGACGTTTCGCCGGGTCCGGAACAGGTGGCGGACAACGTCATCAAGCAGTTGTCCGCGACCGCCTGACCGCAACTAGCGTTGGTACCACCAGCGCTGGCATACGAGGAGTGAGCATGGCTGATGAGCAGCGCGCCGACGTCGCGGTCACCGGGCTGGCCACCATGGGCCGGAATCTGGCTCGCAACCTGGCCCGCAACGGCTATCGAGTTGCCGTCCACAACCGCAGCGCCCAGCGCACCGACGCCCTGGTCGATGAGTTCGGCAACGAGGGCACCTTCCTTCCGGCGAAGAGCCTGGACGAACTCGTCGCCGCACTGGAGCGGCCGCGCCGCGTGATCGTCATGGTGCAGGCCGGCGAGCCCACGGACGCCGTGATCGACCAGCTGAGCTCGTTGCTGGACACCGGTGACGTCATCGTCGACGCCGGCAATGCCCACTACGAAGACACCCGGCGGCGCGAGAGCCGGCTTCGCGAGGCAGGCATCAACTTCGTCGGCACCGGCGTCTCCGGGGGCGAAGAGGGTGCTTTGAACGGCCCCAGCATCATGCCCGGAGGCAGCGAGGAAGCCTACGAGGCCCTGCGGCCGATGTTCGAGAAGATCGCCGCCGACGTTGATGGCACACCGTGCTGCGCGTACGTCGGGCCCGACGGTGCCGGGCATTTCGTGAAGATGCTTCACAACGGCATCGAATACGCCGACATGCAGCTCATCGCTGAGTCGTACGACCTGTTGCGGCAAGGACTCGAGATGTCTCCGGCCGAGGTCGGAGAGGTTTTCACCGGCTGGAACAACGGCGATCTCGAGTCGTTTCTGGTCGAGATCACCGCCGAGGTGCTTGGCCACGTGGACACGAGTACGGGGCAACCTTTCATCGACGTCGTTCTCGACCAGGCCGGGCAGAAGGGAACCGGGCGGTGGACCGTGATCTCGGCGCTGGAGCTCGGGGTGCCGGTGAGCGGGATGGCCGAGGCAGTGTTCGCCCGCGGGTTGTCGAGCGATATCGCCCGCCGGGAAGCGGCCCGAGAGACTTTGCCCGGACCGTCGCCGTTGGCTGCCGTTGAGGACCGCCAGCAGTTCGTGGACGACGTCCGTGACGCCCTGTATGCGTCCAAGCTCGTCGCGTACGCGCAGGGCTTCGACACCATCCGGGCGGCCAGCGACGAGTACGGCTGGGATGTCGATCTGGGCCAGATGGCCACGATCTGGCGCGGCGGCTGCATCATCCGGGCGCGTTTTCTCGACCGGGTCCGTGAGGCCTACGATCGCGATCCCGCGCTGCCCTCGCTGCTGGTGGACGACTACTTCCGGCAAGCGTTGGCCGACGGGCAGGCGGGCTGGCGCCGAGTGGTGTCCACGGCGGCTCAGCTCGGTGTTCCGGCGCCCGGGTTCAGCAGTGCCCTCGCCTACTACGACGGGCTGCGGGCGCCGAGGCTGCCTGCCGCGTTGATTCAGGGCCAGCGCGACCTGTTCGGTGCCCACACCTACAAGCGAACCGACCGGCCGGGGACCTTCCACGTGGACTGGTCCGGCGACCGCACCGAGCAAGAGCGCTGACCCAGTCCGCCCCCGTGATCATGAGCGGCTTTCTGCTGTGTATCGGTGATCGTCAGTGCGCTGTGGTCGTGGGACTGCAACCACAGCGTACTGACGATCACCTAACTCGCAGCGAGAATCCGCTCACGATCACGGGGTGAAGGCGGGGTGTAGCTCGGGCCACCTCGTGGCGCGGCAGTACACCGGAACCTCCTCGATCGGCACATCCCGGGTCACGACCTTCCCGCCGCTGAGGTGGGCGCCGCTCCAGACGTCGACCCACTCTCCCGGCGGCACGTATGCGTCCCAGGTCTTCGCGCCAGGTTCTATGACCGGCGCCACCAGGAGGTCGTCGCCCAGCAGGTACTGATGGGGATGCGACCACGCCGCTTCGTCGCCGGGATGATCGAAGAACAGTCCACGCATCAGCGGGGGACCCCCGGCGACGGCGCGTGCCGCCTGTTCGGACAGATACGGCACCAGCCGCTCACGCAGCTGCGCGTAACGGCGGAAAACCGGGATGACCCGCTCGTCGCCGGTCTGCTCGGCCACGTTCCACGGTGTGCGGTCCCGCCAGGGGCGGCGGTGGTGGTTGAACTCGGAGTGGTACTGCATGATTGGCATGAAGCACGACGCGGCCGCGGCTCGCAGATACAGCTCGGCGTCGGGCACGTCGCCGGAGAAACCGGCCAGGTCCCAGCCCCAGTAGACGATTCCGCAGGCCGACGCGGTGATGCCTGCCGTCACGGCGGAACGTAGCCCTTCCCAGGTCGAATCCTCATCTCCGGCCCAGAACGCGCCGTGGGCTTGCGAGCCGGTGAATCCGGCGCGGCTGAACGTCACCGGCGCCTTTCCGCAGGATCGCAGCAAATCGCCGTAGGCGCGGGCATAGTGCACCGGGAAGAGATTGTTGCCGGCGTCGCCGGGGACGGGGCCGTCGGTATCCGCAAGTCCGTGCCGCAGGTCGTGGCCCCAGGCGTGCTCGCCACCGTCGGTCTTGAACCCGTCGATGCCCAGTTCTTCGACGAGGTAGCGGCGTTTCTCCGTCCACCACGACCGAGCCCGCTCGGAGGCGAGATCGGGCATCAGCGCGAGCGGGAACCACCAGCCGCGGTTGCGGTACGGCCGGCCGTCGGACTCGGTGACCACCAGACCGTTCTCAACGGCCGCGCGAGCGTCGGCGGCGAGTTGCCCGGTCGGGTGCGGGCGCATCTTCAGCAGCGGGATCTGCCACAGCAGCACCTTGATGTCCCGGTTGTGCAACTCGTCGACCATGCCCACCGGATCTGGCCAGGCGCCGTCGGGCGGGAACCGGAAGTCGGCCAGCCGGTGCGGCGAGCCGTCCTCGTTGACGTCGTACTGCGCGTCGCGGAACGCGGTGAAGGTGGATTCGTCGCTCCAGGCCTCGATGACGAGCGCACCCACCGGGATGTCGTGCTCGCGGTGGGCGTCCATCTCGGCCATGACTCGCGCTTGCGTGTTCCATTCGTTTCCACTGGCCCAGAGCCGGAACACCCAGTCCGGTAGAAGTTCCGGGCGCCCGGCATCGTCGAGGAAGGCGTTGAGTATCTCGGTCGGGCTGCCTTGGTAGATCTCGACGGCGAGTTCCTTGTCGCCACCCAGCTCGGCTTCGATCACCAGCCGGCCGGGCTCTGATGCGGCGACGTCGTACCAGGTGCGGCGTGACGTGCGGACGTGGAACCCCCAGGAGTGCTCCCCGATCACCATGGCGAACGGCATCGGCAGGTAGGTGCGTCCGTGTGCGCCCTGCTGCTTGTACTGCTCGAAGACGACGGCGTCGAGTATCTGGCCGTGCTGGTCGACGTGGTCGTAACGCTCGCCGAACCCGACGACGCGGTCACCCGGGGCCAGCGGCAGGCTGAACCGGACCCGGCGCGGCCCTTCGGGCCCCACGAGCCACCGCACCCCCTGATGATCATGAACACTTGGTGACCGTATGGGTCCAGAAGTGTTCATGATCAAGGAGCCAGCGTCGTCCCGCCACTCGGCCGCGGCCACGTCGTACCAGCGTGTCGTGCGACGACGGCCGTCGTCATAGTGGGCGACGAACCGGTACCGGTAGGTCACGCCCGCTTTGAGCGCCGGTGTCTGGACCGACCAGAACTGCCGGTCGGCCAGTGATCTGGCTTGCGCGGCTGCCAGGTGCCCGCCGTCGGCCGTCGTATCGGAGTCTTCGCCGTCGTCCGGCGCGCGCAGGTCCCAGGTCTCGGCCCGTTCGCCGTCCGTCCACTCACATTGCACCGCGTCAACCCCAGCCGAGACGCGGACCCGCAGCTCACAACTCTCGCCGGCCACCGGCTCGGCGGGCACCCGCTGGTCGCCGGTGGTGGCGTACGGGTGCCCGGAGCCGTACGGGCGATGCCGGATCACGACGCAGCCCCAGCGCTGCCGTTGCCGGCCACGCCCAGTTCGGTGGCGAGGACGAGATACATTCCGTGCGACCACAACAGCGGCGTCGCGACCGTGCCCCAGCGGTCGATCCATTCCTGGCGGTAGTCCGGCGCGAGTAGGTGATGGTCCACCTGTTCAGGCAGTTCGCCGTCGTCGGTTGCCTGCTCCGCGACCCAGCGCAAGCACTCCAGAGCCGCCTCCCGGCGGCCGGCGACGGCGTGGTTCCACCCGAGGAACGCGGTCAGCAGCGGCCACTGCCCACCGCCGTAGAACGTGTCCGCGGCGTAGCGGTGCACGCCTCCGTTCACACACAGCTGGTCCTCGACCGCCCGTACCGTGGCTTCGGCGGTCGCACTGGTGCGTGACACCAGCCCGAACGGTTCCACACAGGCCAGCAGGCTGGCGTCGACATCGGTCGTGCCGATCCACTTCGTCAGGTGTCCGTCCGCGACCCCCTCGGCGGTGAGCGAGCCGATGCCGTCGAGTGCCTCGGCCGCGGCGGCCCGCTCGGCGTCGCTCAGCGCGTCCATCAGGGCTGGATTGCTGGTCGCCGCCCGTAGGCCCGCGTGGATGGAGCCGAGCGTCGACAAGTGCCGGTGCTCGTCGTGCTCCTCCCACCAGTCGTAACAGGGCCGATCCCAGAAAGCGTTCAGGTAACGGACCGCGGTGGCGGTGCCCTTCTGTATATAGGCGTCGTCGGTTCCGGGTGCCTCTCCGTGCCGTCGTAGGTGTTCGCTGACGGCCCATAGCCAGGTCCCGTAGCCGTCGAGCTGGAAGTCCCACCACGGATCGCTGCCGAGCCCACCGTCGAACGTGTACCGGGTCGGCAGCAGCTCCGCCGCGGGAACATGCTCGCCCCGTTCTGCCCGGGCGATCAGGCCGTCCACGTGCCCGGTACGGTCGGACAGCACCCGGGCGCACCATGTGTGAAACGCCCCGGCGCTGGCCGCGTCCCCGTACCGGCTCACCCCCTCGGCGATGAACGCGCCGTCACGGAACCAGCAATAGCCCCGGTAGGCGCTGAACGCCGGACTGGCCGGGTAGGCGCCCGACGGTGTCTGGTTGCTGGTGATCACGCGGTGGCTCCGTTGAGCCAGCGCCTCGAGGTCGATCAACTTGTTTCTCCTGTTCAGTCACGCGGCTTCTGTCCCGGCGCGGTTCAGTTGAGCAGCGCGTTAACCCGGTCAGCGGCGTCGGCGACGGCGTCCTCGACGCTCTTGCGTCCTGCCGCGGCCTCGCCCAGTTCCTCTGTGACGGCATCCTGCATCTCCTGCTGGCTGGCGATCACCGGCGGAAGGACGGTCTCTTCGAGCGCATCGAACACCGCCTGCCGGTTGGCCGGCGGGGACTGGTCGAGGTAGGGCGCGAGTTTGTCCGTGTCGGCGATCGGTGGAAGCTCCCATCCGGCCTCCAGCCGTGTGTCCACCATGACGTCGGACGAGGTGAGGAACTCGAGCCACTTCTGGGCTTCCTCCGGGTGGTCGCTGCCGGCGCTGACGACGACACCGTTGGTGAACATGGCGCTGGCCTGGGTGACGTTGCCTGGCTCGACGACGATGTCCCATTCGAACGGCAGATCGGACAACGGCCCGAACATCCAGATGCCGGTGTGCCACATGGCGAGCTTGCCGTCCCGGAACAGGTCGGTGTCGAAGTCCGGGGTGCCCGCGCCTTCGGCTTCGGTCGGCATAACCGAACCGGGCTTGTCGACCAGCCAGCTGGCCGCTTCCAGTCCCTCCGGGCCGTCGAAGGCGACCGCCGAGCCGTCGTCGGTCAGGAACTGACCGCCGGCCTGGGCCAGTGCCTTGTAGAACTCGTGGAACGTGGCGGGCTGGTAGCTGCCGAAGACGCCTTCGTCAGTGTCGGTGAGTGCTTCGGCCGCGGCCATCTCGTCTTCCCACGTCCAGTCGGAGGTGGGTTCGTCGAGTCCGGCCTCGGCGAACAGGTCCTTGTTGTAGAAGAGGACGACGTCGGAGAAGGACTCGGGTAGGCCCACCTGGGCGCCGTCGTACTGGAACGCTTCCAGCAGCGACGGGGTGTAGGCGCCTTCGTTGACGCCACTGAGTTCCGCGAGCGCGCCGGACTCGGCATAGGTGATGAAGTTCTCGTAGTTCAGCTCGAACGCGTCGGCCTCGGTGTTGCCGGCCACGGCGGTCTGCAACTTGGTGAAGTAATCGTCGTAGGGCGTGGTCTCGACCACGACCCTGATGTCCGGGTTCTCTTCCTCGAACGCATCCACGATCGCGGCGAGATTCTCCTCGTTGCCGCCGTTGGACGAGAACTCCATGTAGTGGATCGTGACTTCGTCCTCGTCGTCGCTCGACGACGACGAGGTGGCCGAACCTTGCGAGCAGGCCGCGAGCACCAGCGCACTGGCCGCGGCGGCGACGCCGATGCTGATATGACGTCTCATTGACTCCTCCAACTGTTTCGGGTGGCAGCCGGCGCTACCGGGTCATTTGAGCCCGGAACGGGCGACGCCCTGGATGACGTACTTCTGTGCCGCGAGATACAGCACGGCGATCGGAATGATGCTGACGACCGAGCCGGCCATCACCACGTCCCACGCGGTGGTGAACTGGCCGTGCAAGGTGCTCAGACCCAGAGGCAGGGTCATGAACTCCGGTGAGCGGATGATGACCAGCGGCCAGAGGAAGCTGTTCCAGCTGGACATGAACGCGAGAATGGCGAAGGTGGCCAGTGCGGGCCGGATCAGTGGCAGTACAACCAAAGTGAAGATCCGCAGGTGCCCGGCACCGTCGATGATCGCCGCCTCGTCGAGTTCCTTTGGAACCTGCGCGACGGCTTGGCGGAGCAGGAAGACACCGAACGCCGACGCGATGCTCGGTGCGATCAGCGCCGCATAGGTGTCCACCAGATTGAGCGTGCGCATCTGGATGAACAACGGAACGACGAGCACCTGCATCGGCACCATCAGCGTGGCCAGATACACCACGAACAGTGCGTTGCGGCCGGGGAACTGCAGGCGGGCGAAGGCATAGGCGGCCATCGAGCTGGTGATGAGCTGCAGCAGGGTCGACGCCACCGCGATCCAGATGCTGTTCACCATGATCCGCCAGAACGGCAGTGTGTCCATCAGCGTCCGGTAGGCGTCGAACCCTGGCTCCTCCGGAATGAGGTCCGGTGTGCCCAGGCCAGAGCCGGGACTGATCGATGTGATGACCGTCCAGGCGAACGGGAACAACATGACCAACGCGCCCACGCTGAGCGCGGTGAACAGGACCGTTCGCCGCAGCCGCGTCTTGAACAGGTGGCGATCACGCATAGGTCACCCACCGGCGCTGGATACGAACCTGGATGACGGTGACGACGAGGATGACGGCGAACAGCAGCCACGAGAGCGCGGAGGCGTCGCCGGCCCGGCCGTACCGGAACGTGAGGTCATAGATCTGCTGGACGACAACCTCCGTGGAACCGGCCGGCCCGCCGCCGGTCATGACGAAAACTTGGTCGAACACCTGGAACCCGTTGATCATCGAGATGACGACGACGAAGAAACTCGACGGTGAGAGAAGCGGCAGCGTCACATGCCGGAACCGCTGCCACGCACTGGCGCCATCTACCCGGGCGGCGTCGTAGTACTCCGCGGGGATGGCCTGCAGCCCAGCCAGCAGGATCACCATGACGAAGCCGACGTCTTTCCACGCCGAGGCCAGGATGACCGACGGCATCGCCCACGTCGGGTCGGTCCACCAGCCGGGTCCGTCGATGCCGATCAGGCCGAGCATGTGGTTGACGACGCCATTGCTGGGGTTGAGCAGCCACTTCCATACGAGCGCGACGACCACCCAGCTGGTGACCACCGGCAGGAAGAAGGCAGCCCGGAAGACGTTGCGGCCGCGCAAAGCGGTGTTGAGCGCTAGCGCTGCGGTCAACCCGCCGGCGAACACCAGCGGCAGGTAGCCAGCGATGTAGTAGAGGGTGTTTCCGAATGCCCGCCAGGTGTTGGAATCGGTTGCCAGCTCGCGGAAGTTGTCCGCGCCCACCCACCGCATCGGGCTGATGAGGTTCCAGTCGTGCAACGCGACCCACAATGAGCCGATCATCGGGGCGAGGGTGAACATGGCTAGGGGAACGAAACTGGGGGCCAGGAACAACACCACGACGCCGGCTTTGCGCAGGCGTGTCCGGCGCCGCCTCGGAGGACCGGCCGCGGCGGTGTGTATCCGCTCGGCCTCGGTAGTGGGTGCGCTCATCGAGAGTCCTGGGTCAGCGCCTCGTCGAGCCTGGCGCGGACCAGTTCGCCCTGGCTCCCGGTCAAACCGCTGGCGTCGAACGGGGTGGCAAGGACCAGCGCGGCGGCGCCGAGGGCCCATGAGGAGTCGTCCCACGTCTCGACGACGACGGGCACACCCCGGCGGGCCGGCAGGGCGTGGGCTCGCAGCTGGTGGTCGAAACCGTTGCGCCAGTGCTGCCAGCCCCGGGTACCTTCACCGAGCACGACGACGATCTGCGGATCCATGACGTTGACCAGGCCACCGACGGCTCGACCGAGCGTCTCGCCGGCTTCGTGAAAGAGCAGCTGTGCTGACGGGTCACCGCCGGAAGCGACCGCGAGCAGTTGGCCGATGTTCGCGTCGTCGCTGATCAGGTCCTGCTCCCGGGCCCGTCGGAGCAGCGCGTCCTGGCCGATGAGAGCTTCGAGGCAACCGTTGTTGCCGCACGAGCACGCGGGGCCGTCCGGGTTGACGGGTAGGTGACCGAATTCGCCGGCGCCGCCCGTGCTGCCGCGGTACACACTTCCGTCGATCACCAGGCCCGCGCCGATGCCCCGTCCGATGGTGACGACGAGGAAGTCACGGTGTTCGCGGCCGCGGCCGTAGAGCCGTTCGGTGACGGCGAGCGTATTGACGTCGTTCTCGACGAGGACCGGGACCGGCAGTGCCGATTGAAGCTGGGCGCCGAGCGGAAGATGTTGCCAGCCGAGGGTGGGGGCGTCGACGACGCCGACCGCTTGGTCGTCCACCGCGCCGGGCACCCCGATGCCGATACCTAAGAGGGGAGCGTTGTCGCCGCTCGGCTCGGTGAGCGGACGCAGGATGGCGATCAGCTGGTCCAGCGCGTCGGCCGCGGTCGCCTCGAACGGCCATTCCCAGGCCCGGATGACCTGCCCGTCGAGGCTCACCTCCACCGCGGCGACATGATCGGCGGCGACTTTGGCGCCGAGCGCCCGGCCGGCCGAACCGACGACGCCGAGCAGCACGGCGGGGCGCCCGCCTCGTGAGGGAGCCTGATTGACCTCCGCCACCATGCCGCGCGCGATCAGGTCCTTGGTGACCTGGGTGACCGTAGCCGGGCTGACCTCCAGAAGCTGGGCGATCTGGCTGCGACTGAGCGGCCCGGACGCGCCGAGAACGGCCAGCACGGCCGATCGAGTGAGGTCACCACGAGACAGAGGCATCCGGAGCTCCAGGTTGCGTACTTCTTTTACGACTAAAGTTAGTGCAAAAGAAACACATCTGAAGCACGCATGTCAAGAGCCGATATAGCCCTGTGACCGTCGGTCGGCCTCGCCCGTGCGCGGTGATCGTGAGCGGCCAGGTGTCGTCATAGCGACGTCCCCCTGCTCATGATCACCGGGTCGGTGCGGGAAAGTCCTACTCCTGAAGGACCGAGAGTGTATTGCCGGCCGGGTCTTTGAACCACGCGATCAGCGGCCCGCCGCCATGGAAGATGCCGTGCTCGTCGGTGTGCTCGGCGGCGTCCGGGTACCTCTCGAAGCGCACTCCGCGAGCCGTGAGCTCGGCCACGGCCTGCCGGATGTCCTCCACCGGAAAGTTCAAGATGGTGAAGCTGGCGGGGGTGTGGTCCTCACCCTTGGGGTAGATCAGTGTCGGGCGGTCGCCGGCGATGTGCAGTGTGAGCATGCCGTGCTCCTCGGTGACCTCGAGGCCGAGGACGTCGGCGTAGAACCGCTTGGCGGCCGGGATGTCGTTGGTGGAGAAGCCGCTGAAGGCTTTGGTGTTCTTGAACATGGGGTGCTCCCGAGTTGCATGAGGGTCTAGAACATCTGGGACATCTCGGCCAGATGTTCCTCGCTGAGCTGGATGATCTGTACGTAATTGCCGTCCGGGTCGATGACCGTGCCGAAGAGGCTGCCGTCCCGGTCTTCCAGCGGCGCCAGCCAGGAGGCGCCCATTTCGTCCAAGCGAGCGGCGATACCCCGGGCGTCGTCCACATCGAAGTTGAGGATGATGCGGCCGGGCTCGGGGTTCTTTTCCCCGATGTCGGAGCGGTTGTCGATCATGAGATGGAAGTCGCCGAACTTGAGCATGAAATACCCGCCGACGTTCGCCTCCTGCTGTGGCCGCAGGGCGCCGGCATACCATGCCCGCAGGCGTTCGGGATCGGTGCTCGAGAGCAACATGCTGTCAAGTGTGGATTTCGCCATGGTTCCTCCTTGTTGGGCCGGGCTTCGGGGGAAGCCTCCGCAAGAAGAGACCGTGGCTGGAGCCGAAACTCATCGCTCGGAGCAGGTCTGCCCTGGAGGTGCCGGACTACGGCGTCGCCCTCCCGGCAACGCCGTGAAGAAACGTCCGAACGGCTTGATCCGCGGCTACATGGCGCGGCATGGCGCCGCTGCTGGCGGACATCGCCGCGACGTAGACCAAGGCGTAGTAGGCGGACTCGATCCACGTGGGGTCCAGGCCGGGGTCGAGGGCGTCCTCGGCCTGGGCCCGCCGGATCAGCCTGGTGAGCGTTTCGTCGTCCTCGCCCCAGTCCACGTCATCGTGGTTGAGCCGGTGCATGTCGCTGAAAAGGAAGACGATCCGGTCTCCGGCATCGACCAGCGCGCGCAGGCTGTTCTCGAGCGCCTGTACCGCGGGATGGTCTTCCGGGCCGGTGCTCGCCAGCGCGGCATCCATGGACGCTTTGGAGTCGGCCAGCAGGGCGCGGGTCAGATCCTGGCGTTCCGGAAAGTATCGGTGCAGCGTGCTGCGGCTTATCTCGGCGTGATCGGCGATATCGCCGAGCGACGCGGACGGGTCACGGGACCACAGGGCCGCGGCGGCGTCGAGGATGGCCCGGCGTGTCCTGCCTCGCACGCCCGAGTCGACTCGCGGCTCGGAAGTGAAGGTCATAAAGCCACCCTAGCAGCGGTGACTCATAATAAGACATTGTTGCTTGGAAATGCGACAATGATGTGTCATTCTGACTCAATGACTCTCGATTCCGCTGAGCGCTCCGGGCAGACTCCAGCGCTGCCGGCCCGGGCGAAGATGCGCTTGTTGTGGTCGTATGCCCGTCCACATCGTCTGGTTCTTCTCGCCGGATTACTGCTCGGCATCGTCGCCACTGGTGCTGAGCTGGTCACGCCCATGGTCACCAAGCTGGTGCTGGAGCGGCTGGAATGGGCTGAATCCATCCGCGGGCCCATCGTTCTGCTCGGCGTCCTGCTGGTGGCCGGAACCGTCATCGGACTACTGCAAGCGATCGTTCTCGGCCGGCTGGCTGAGCGAGTCATCCTGGCCGTCCGGACCGGCATGGTCCGGCACCTGCTCCGGGTCCGGGTGGGTGAGCTGGCGCGGCGCTCGAGTGGTGAGATGGTCGCGCGTGTCAGCTCGGACACGACGTTGATCCGTGAGGCGGCTACCTCCAGCATCGTCGACTTCGTCAACGGCCTGATCGGGTTGGCCGGCGCCATTGCTCTCATGGCATATCTCGACGGTGTGCTCCTGCTCGCCACTCTTGCGGTCCTGGTTCTCGTGAGCGGCATCGCGCTCACGCTCATGCCCGCGCTGGCCAAGGCGCAGCAAGACGCTCAGGAAGAGATCGGCCGGCTGGGCGGCCGGCTGGAGGGGGTCCTGCGGGCGCTACGCACGGTGAAGGTGAGCCGCGCCGAAGCGCGCGAGACCGCACGGATCTCCCGCCACGCCGAACGCTCCGCGGAGAAGGGCATTCGGGCCGTCAAGATCGAAGCCGTCGCGTGGACTCTCACCGCTGCCGGCGTCAATCTGTCGATCATGCTCATCCTCGGCATCGGGGCGTACCGGGTGTCCACCGGAGACCTCTCCGTCGCCGCGCTAGTGGCCTTCCTGCTCTACCTGTTTCAGTTGATGACGCCGGTGACGCTGCTGACGCAGAGTGTCACGACGTTGCAGTCCGGGCTCGCGGCCGCCGCACGTATCGCCGAGATCGAGAAGATGCAGCTGGAGGCGGACGCTCCGGCGCCGCGGCAGCAGGGGAGCGTCCACGTTCCCGGGACCGAGTCCGCCTCGCACCCTGTTCCCGCGCCGGAGAGTCCGGTGCTGACTTTGCAGAACGTGACCTTCCGCTACCTGCCGGACGCCGCTCCTGCCGTCGACGGTGCCTCGCTCGCGATCCCACGACGTGGCCACACGGCGATCATCGGGCCCTCGGGCGCCGGCAAGACCACCATCTTCTCGCTCCTTCTCAGGTTCGAGGACCCCGAGCACGGCCAGCTCCGGCTCGACGGGCGGCCTTACGAGGAATGGAGCCTGGCCGAACTCCGGCGCCGGATCGCCTACGTCGAGCAGGACGCGCCCCTGGTGCCCGGAACGCTACGGGAGAACCTGGCGTATGCGGCGCCGGACGCCGGCGAGCAACGCCTCTGGGAAGCCCTGGCCACGGTACGGCTGGATGAACGGGCGCGAGAGCTCGAGGCCGGACTCGACAGCGAGCTTTCGCCGAGCACGATGTCCGGCGGTGAGCGTCAGCGCGTCGCGGTGGCCCGGGCGCTGGTAGCCCAGCCGGACATCCTGTTGCTGGACGAGGCCACGGCTCAGCTGGACGGGCTCACCGAGGCCGCGGTAGCCGTCGGTCTTCATCACCTGGCCCGTAAAGGCGCGGTGGTCACCATCGCGCACCGGCTGTCCACGGTCGTCGACGCCGATCAGATCATCCTGATGGATGCCGGCGCCGTACGGAACACCGGAACGCACGAAGACCTGCTGGCCACCGACGAGCTCTACCGTGAACTCGTGACGGCGCTGCGGATCTCCGGGGGCGCAAGCACGCAAGGAAACGACATTCCGGTCTCGATGCGCGTGTCGTAGCGCCACGAGGCCAGCCTTCTCGTTGTGCAATACGATCATGACCCCATCGCGTGTTCTCCACGATGCGGCCTGTCTGTTGCTCCGTCTTGCCCTGGCGACGGTCTTCGTCGCACACGGCTGGCAGAAGTTCTACGACAGGACCATCGACGGAACCACGGATTGGTTCGTCGAGTTGAACGTCCCGTTCCCGGAGATCACCGCGCCGAGCGTCGCCGTCTTGGAATTGGTCGGTGGCGGCTTGCTGGGCCTGGGGATCCTCACCAGGGTGGTCGCGGCGGCGTTCTCCGGCACCATGGTCGGCGCCCTGGTGTTCGTGCATCTGGACAACGGGCCGTTCGTCGCCGACAACGGCTTCGAGTTCGTGCTCGTGCTGGCGGCTGCTTGTGCTGCCGTTGTTCTGCTGGGACCAGGGCGAGCGCGGATGGACAGACTTTTGATCAAGTGGTTCAGGACCGAAGACGACGAGATGGTCGAGGTGGTTCCGAGAGGCCGGAAATAGTCTCGCGGCTGAGTTCAACTAGCCATTTTCCGCGGGATCGAGCGAAAACGCGCCGTCCCGGAACTTCAGAGCGCCTGAATCGCGTTGATGGACGTGAGTCTGACCACTACTTCCCGCTTCCAGGCATGACTTGAGCGTGGACCCGAATACCATCGACGGAGAATGAGCGAAGAATCGGCCCCTGAAACGGGCCTGACCAAGTCAGGCCCGAAATATCGCGTTACCAGCACTCGCAAGAGGGGCTGGCGGCGATTCGTCACGTGGAAGGCGTTCCTCCTCTACTTCCTGGGACTGATCCTCGCCATGTGCGTCGCGGTGGCCGTCGCGTTCGTGACCATCGACGTCCCGGAGGCGAACGACTTCTCGACGTCCGAGTCGACGATCATCTACCACGACGACGGCGAGAACGAGCTGGGCCGCTTCAGTGCCGAAAATCGGGAGACGGTGGACTCCGAGCAGATTTCGGAGACCCTCAAGCAGGCGGTGGTAGCTGCCGAGGACCGGTCGTTCTACGACAACCCCGGTTTCTCCGTCACGGGTATCGGCCGCGCGGCGTGGGACCAGATTCGCGGCAGTGCCTCCGCCGGAGGCGGGTCCACGATCACTCAGCAGTACGTGAAGAACTACTACCTCACCCAGGACCAGACCTGGAGCCGTAAGCTCCAGGAAATCGTCATCGCGGTCAAGATCGATCAGGACATTGACAAAGACCAGATCCTGACCAACTATCTGAACACGATCTGGTTCGGCCGCGGCACCTACGGTGTGCAGACCGCCTCCCAAGCGTATTTCGGGACCGATGTGTCCGAGCTGGATCTGGCTCAGAGCGCCGCGCTCGCCACGATCTTGCGTTCACCCGCCCGCTACGACCCAGCGGTCAGCGAGGACAACGCGACGCGGTTCGAGCAGCGTTTCGACTACGTGCTCGACGGCATGGTGGTCACCGGAGCCATCGACGAACAGACCGCCGCCGAGACCGAGCCGCCCGAGATCGAGCCGGAGAACCGGCAGAATCGCCTCGGTGGCCCGCACGGATACCTGTTGACAATGGTCCGCGACGAGCTGCTCGAGCTCGGATTCGACGAGGCCGAGATCGAGACCGGTGGGCTTCGGGTCACGACGTCGTTCAACGCCCAGGCGCAGCGGGCCGCTGTCCGGGCGGTCGACGAAGAGCGCCCCACCGAGGACGCCGAGCGGGTGAACGTCGGACTCGCCTCCGTGAAGCCCGGCGACGGCGGTATCGCCGCGATCTACGGCGGCCCCGACGCGGTTGAGCAAAGCCGCAACGACGCATTGGCCCGGATTCAGCCCGGCTCCACGATCAAGCCCTTCACCCTGGTTGCGGGGCTCGAAGAAGGCTATGCGCTGACCAGCAGGTTCGCTGGGAACTCGCCGTACGAGCAGGTGGACCTGGGGCCGCCAGTGCGCAACCAGGGGGATCAGTCCTGGGGCTGGTCCGTGGACCTGCTGGAGTCCATGGAACGTTCGGTGAACACCGCGTTCGTGGACCTGACCTGGACGATCAATTCACAGACGGTCGTGGACGCGCTCGTGCGTGCGGGTATTCCGGAGGACGCACCCGGCCTGGAGGCCAACCCGCGGGTCACGCTCGGTATCGCTGCCCTGACCCCGCTTGAGATGGCCGAGGCATACGCCACGCTCGCCGCACAGGGCATCCACGCGGAGCCGTACACGGTCTCGGAGGTGGTCGATAGCTCCGGCGAGGTGCTGTACGAGCGGGAGATCGAGACGCAGCGCGTGTTCGATGCCGACATCACCGCCGATGTGACGTACGCGCTCACGCAGGTGATCGAGAGCTGGCGCGGCACCGGGCAGACGGTCCGCGACCTGAACCTCGGCCGCCCGGTCGCCGGCAAGACAGGTACTCACGAAGACTTGACCTCGTGGTTCGCCGGCTACACCCCCCAGCTGGCCACCACCGTGGCGTACTTCCGCGGTGAAGGTGCCGAGGCCGGCACTGAATCGTTGCGCGGCGTGGCAGGGATGGATGTCTTCTTCGCCGGTCAGTATCCGGCGCGGACATGGACCGCCTTCATGCGTGCGGCACTGGACGGTATTCCGCCTGAGGAGTTCCCGGAGCGAGCCAACGTCAATGGTTACGTCCCGGCCGCTCCGCCCAGCGGTGGCGGCGGAGGCGGCGGAGGCGGCGGTGGCGGCGGTGGCGATGACTCCGGCCGCGGCGACGAGGGCGGAGACGACTCCGGCGACGACGGCGGCGCCGATGAGAACGGCGCTGATGAGAACGGTGGCGACGACTCCGGCGACGACGGTGGTGCCGATGAGAACGGTGGCGACGACGGCGGTGCCGATGAGAACGGTGGCGACGACGGCGGTGCCGATGAGGGCGGTGCCGATGAGAACGGTGGCGACGACGGCGGCGACGAATGGGATGGCGGCGACGACGGCGGCAATGACGGCGGCGGCGACGACGGCGGCACGGACGACGGCGGCAATGACGGGGGCGGCGACGACGGCGGGGGCGACGACGGCACGGATACGAACCAGGCGCTCACGTCGAGGAACGAGCGACCGGCCCCGCATCGACGTTCCTGAGTAGGGCCGTGTTCAGGAACGCTCCGCGGCCTCAGGCCGCGGGAAGAATGTCATCGGAGATGGTCCGGAATGAGCGCGAGGTTCTGGATCGCGGCCAGACCATACTGGGAGGCGTCGTTGGTGGACACGAACGGCGCTTCGTCGACGGGCGTGAGCACACCGGAACCATCGATCCGCGTCGTCGACCACTGGGCGGTGCGCTGCAACGGGTTGGTGTTGAGCTGATCGCCGATGTCGTGGTGGAACGCCTCCCACGCGCGCTCGGCCAGCTCCGGATCGCCGTCGTGTGCCGCCGCGTACGCGGTGAGCCTGCTGTGTGCCTGGATCAGCGAGATGCCGCGTAGCCGGAGGCCGAGCTTGCTCTCCTGCTCTTCCGCCGAGGCGAGATAGAGTCGGCAGTACTGCAGCCACGCTTCCTCGAACTCCGGAACCTCGAGCGAGGTGCCCCGGGTCAGCGAGATGAGTTCTGAGCAGACCTCGACCAGGCCGAACACCGCGGAAAGGTGAGAGACCGCGATCTGTTCACGCGTGACATCGAGCCGGCCAGTGGTGAGGTCAAGCCGGGCGTCGCCGGTCAGGAATCCGTTGGGCAGTGTGCCGATGTCCTCCATCGTGGCCAGCAGTTTGTCCCGGACGGCGTCGTCGCCGGTGCGTTCCCATTCGGTGAGCCAGCCAGCCGCCAGTGCGCCCCAGTCGGTCCCGAGTCCGACTGACAACGCGGACGGGTCCGGTGTGTAGACGTCCCCGCGGACCTTTCGGGCCGGGTCTATCGCGACGAACGTCCGCTCGGCGCTCGCCTGCTCACGCATGAGATCGCCGGTGCGTTCGTCGGCCGTGAGGTAGTAGAAGAAGCGACGGTAGGCGGCATTGGAGATGCGGAGCTGCTTGCAACTGCAGCCCCAATGCTGCACGTTGTGCCGGGAGCCCAACCCTGCCCACCGGCCCAGGTGATAGACGTCGACTTCGCCGGTGTGCCGTGTCATCGCTTCGGCTAGCCGGAACACATGTGGGTGTCCGGTGCGCAGGAACTGATACCAGAGCCAGAGGTCAGGGGAGAGTTCGGAGTTGTCCCACGCGTACCCGCCGACGTCGTAGCGCCACTGGTGCCGGTCGGGGTCGTAGGTGTGCATGACGTCGCCGTAGTGCCAGAACCCGTACCACCGGCGTTGTTCCTGCTGAGTGATGTAGAAGTCGACGAGGAAATCCAGCCGGTCCTCGATGGCCGCTCGCTCGGGTGTGGAGCGGTCGGCCGGAGCCCAATCGCCGAAGACACCCGCACTGTGCAGGCGAGCGGGGCTGGGCACAAGAAGGGGCGGGTCGTTGAGCGCGGCCGCGTGGCTCGCGAGCTCGTCGTTCGGGGGTGTGGCGGCGTAGGCGCGCAAGACCAGTTCGTGGGTGCGGGCGACCCCGTGCGGATCGCCGAAGCCCGGCTCGTAATCCTCGTAGGTGATCTCCAAACCCTCGAGCTGCTCGGCGAAGGTGTCCTGGCCGAGGCCGTCGTGGTAGAAGCGAAGATCCATAGCCGGAGCCGACGGCGACCACATCCAGGCGGTGACGGTAGCTGTGTCCGATGCGGCGCCCCGGATGTCGAGCCGGGTCGGGTGCGCCTTCCAGAAGTCGCGCAGGCCGATCGCCAGCCCGCCGCTCACACCTCCGGCGTAGGCGTATCCAGCGGCCCGGGTGGAGGCTGGGATGGTGACCCATCCGGTGTCCTGAGCGGTGCGTTTGCGGAGTGTGAAGCCGTCGGCGCTGGGTTGTTCGAGAGTCCAGTCGCTCCACGTAGGGATCAGATGGGCTCGTTGGGACACCGCGGTATCCCAGTCCTGGACCGGGCCACAAGGGCGTCCGTCGACCTGTGCGGCGCGGAACTGCTCGCCGGGGTCGCGCCGCAGCCCCGTAATACCGCGGACAGCTTCGGTGTGGAATCCCGGCCGATGGTCCGCGCCGGCTGGGCCGGCCAGGCGAACGTGGCGGTCGTGCGGCTCGTCGCGCATCGGCACGTCGGCCCGTAGTCCGAGGCCGGCGAGGAAGTCCTGCTCCGCCGCGCCATCCCAGATGACGGTGTGCACGACCCGCACGTCGTCGCTTCCCGCGTAGAAGTAGAGGCGGACCGAGAACGGCAGCCAAGGACCCCGGCCGCCCCGAGTGTCGCCGTCGCTGGTGTGCCGGCCCTCGAGGAGCAGGACAGCCCGGATCGGCCCCTCCTGCTCGACGGTGACCGATTCGACCCGGCCGGACAGCTCCTCCCGGACAGCGGAGCCGCCGTCATCGGCTGTTGGTTCCGCCTGCCACAGGCTGGTCAGGCGTACGTCTCGAGCGACCACCTGCCCGTCCCGGCTGGCCGAGCTGAGCAGGACGGAGCCGACGCGGTCGACGGTCCAGGTGACCACGCCCGTGTCGACGACGACGCCGGCGCCGCTTGTCGTGACGGTGACCGGTGTATCCGGCTGGGTTGGGGCGCCGCCGGGCACGAGTTGGTACGACGGGCTCGGGTCGGGTTGCGGCGACATCGCGTGCGCAGACCATTTGACTGAGCCGTCCGGCCAGGTCGCTGTCACCCAACTCTGCACCGGAACGCCGGCACTGTCGTCGCGGCGAAGCCCGAAGGACGAGCCCCCGGGCACGACCCCCCGCGGCCACGGCACGCCCCAGGTGGTGCCGGTGGGCCGGGCGGAGGTGAGCCAGCGGACCGTCGTCGGTGTGTTCGTGAGCACATGTACTCCTGTCCTGGGGGGAGCCGAGTCACACAACGCGCGTGGATGGGGACTCTCCATGGCGTGGTGGGCATCAGCGAGGGAGGTCGTTGGCGAAGCCTCTCTCCGACCGAGTCTGCTGGGCGAGGAGAGACCCCATCGACGAGCGTTGCGCCTCAGCCCTTGACCGAGCCGATGAGGATGCCTTTGGCGAAGTGTTTCTGCAGGAACGGGTAGAAGAGCAGGATCGGCACCGTCGCGACGACGATCACGGCGAACTTCAAGCCCTGCTCCGGCGGTATGTAGTTGGGATCCAGCTGCCCCATTGTGTTGGCCATGTCCGCGGAGACCGTCACCTGGCGGACGAACATCTGCAGGGTCCACTTCGACGTGTCGTCGATGTAGAGCAGCGGGGACATGAAGTCGTTCCAGATGGCGACCGAGTAGAACAGCGCGAACGTCGCGATGATCGGCTTGGAAAGCGGCAGCACGATGCGCCAGAACACGCCGATCTCGCTGCAGCCGTCGATGCGGCCGGCCTCCTGCAGCTCTTCCGGAAGCTCCTGGAAGAAGTTCTTCACGATGATCAGGTAGAACGGATTGATGGCCAGCGGCAGGATCAGCGCCCAGTACGTGTTGAGCATGCCCAGCTCGCGCACGATCAGGTAGGTGGGGATCATCCCGCCGCTGAACACCATGGTGAAGATCACCAGGTTGAGCATGATGTTCCGGCCGGGAAGGTAGCGCTTGGACAGTGGATAGGCCATGGTGAGCGTCAGAGCCACCTGAATCACCGTGCCCACCGCTGTGACGCATATCGTCACGATCAGGCTGCGCAGGAACGTGTTCGTCGCGAAAATGTAGTCGTACGAGTCGGTGACGAACTGATGCGGCCAGAGAAAGAACGAGCGTGCGGTGATCTCCGACTCGCTGGCGAAGGAGCCCGCGATGACATAAAAGAACGGCAAGACCGTCACCGCGGCCAGCCCCACGAGGCCCACGATGTTGATCGTGTCGAAGATCTTGCTGCCAAGGGTGCTTTTCATCGTTCGCCTCCGCCTCACCTAGAACAGACCGTTCTGCTTGAAACGACGGGCCAGCCAGTTCGCCCCGAAGATCAAGATGATTCCGACGACGGCCTTGAACAGGCCCACAGCTGTCGAGTAGCTGTAGGCGCCTTGTGTGATGCCCATGAAGTAGACATAGGTGTCGAACACCTCGGCCACGGAGCGATTCAAGGCGTTGGTCATGAGGTAGATCTGCTCGAAGCCGGTGTCGAGCAGATTTCCGGCCGTCAAGATCGCCATGACCACGACGGTGCTCCGGATGGCCGGCAGCGTAATGTGCCACATCTGCTGCCAGCGGTTGGCGCCGTCGATCCGCGCAGCCTCGTACAGGTTTGGATCCACACTGGCCAGCGCGGCGAGGTAGATGATGGTGCCCCACCCGGTGGCTTTCCAGAGCGTTTGCATGATGATCAGCGGCCGGAACCAGTCCGGGTCGCTGAGGACGTCGAGGCGTTCCCCGGTGATCGTGTTGAGTAGCTGCGTTGCCGGGCCGATGTCCATCGCGAACAGTAAGTACGTCAGCGAGGCGACGATCGTCCACGACAGGAAATGCGGGATGTAGATGGACGACTGGATGGCCCGTTTGAGCACGGAGAGCCGGAGTTCGTTGAGCAGAAGAGCGACGATGATCGGCGCCGGGAAGACGAAGACGACGTGCAGCGCGGCGAGGATCAGCGTGTTTCCGAGGACGCGGGGAAAGTCCGGGCTGGAGAACAACGCCTCGAAATGCTTGAGGCCCACCCACGGGCTGTCGGAGAAACCCAGGAACGGCAGGTAATCCTGGAAGGCGATGGTGACGCCGTACATGGGCGCGTACTTGAAGACGGCGAAATACACGACGCCGGGAAGTATGAGCAGGTACAGCCATCGATACCGGAAAATACGGATACGCAGCGGGGCCGCAGGACGAGCCGGGGGTCGCCGATCGCCACGGCGGCCACGCGGTCTGCGTCCGCTGCCTCCGCCTCGCCCACGAGTGCCGGGTGCGGAAACGGCCGAGCCGGTGGTGGCCTCGCCAACTGCGGCGCTACTCGCGGTGGAGCTCGGCGAACCCGCGCCAGGAACGGGCGCGACGGGTGGCTGAACAGTCACTGCGCCTCCTCTTTCGGTGATCGACAGCTGGGTTTCGCGGCAGCGGGATCGGCCGGGGCAGCGGGTGCGGGTCGTGCCCAACACCGGCTGCCCCGCCGATCACCGTGGGGTATCAGTCCAGCTGGGCGTAGAGCTCGTTCATCTCGTCGACCACCTGCTGGCCACCCTCGCGGTACCAGCGCTCGATCTCGTCTTCGAGGCCGTCTTCATCGATCTGGCCGGCGAGGTACTTGATCCGTGCGTCGGCGATGATCTGGTCCAGCTGCGCGCCGCGTTGCACGTAGGTGTCAGAGAGCAGCGCCTGCGCCGGGTTGTGCACCGCGGTCTCCATGTCGCGCTCGTGCAGTTCCCAGCGGTGGTCCCACAGCTCGCGCTCGGGTTCACCATCGGGAAGAAGGCTGTAAGCGAGATAGCCGTTGCTCTGTGTGCCCAGCTGAGCGAACGACGTGACGTCGTTGCGGATCACTTCGGCTTCCGAGTCGCCCTCGATCGGCACGGCGAAGTCATCCTCGACCTCGAAGTTGCGGCCCTCGATGCCGTTGTTGAGCAGCATCTGGCCTTCCTTTGCGCTGAGGGTGTCGAGGAATGACAGGACCTCGTGCAGTTCTTCCTCGGTGCGAACACTCTGCCGGGAGATGGCCAGGAAGCCGTTGTAGCCGACCGTGGGGTAGGAGTAACGCTCGCCGTCCGGTCCGATCAAGTTGCCGGCCATCGTCACGTAGTCGCCGTAGTCGTCCGAATCGGCGTCCTTGAACAGGTCCATGAGGACGCCGGCCCGGGAGCTGACGTCGATGATGATGCCGCCGCGGCCGTTGAAGAACGGATCGTTCCAGTTCGCGCTGTCCATCGTGGCGAAATCAGGATTGATGTACTCCTGGTCGATCATGTCCTTGACGAAACGGTTGGCTTCGAGGAACTCGGGGGTGTCGAACCCGGGCACGAGTTCTCCGTCCCGCTCGCCCCATCCGTTCGGCGCGCCGAACCACGTCTCGATGACGTCGTAAGGACTGGCCGTGGCATAACCGCCTGGCCACTGCGGAATGATGATGCCGTAGGTATCGTCTTCGCCGCTCTCGTTCGGGTCGTCTTCGGTGAACGCGCGGGCCAGCTCGTAGAGGTCGTCCACCGTTTCCGGCAGGTCGAGTCCAAGATTCTCGAGCCAGTCCTTGCGGATGACCACCGCTGTGCGCATCTCGTCTCGCAGCCGGAAGACTCCGTAGTTGCGGCCGTTGATCGACGAGTTGAGCAGGATCTGCTCGTTCTCCGCCGTCAGGTTCGGATACTGATCCAGGATGTCGGTGAGGTCCCAGAAGGCGCCGGCTTCAGCGGACTGGACGAACGCCGGGATCTTGCTGGCGACCATCACCTGCGGAATGTTGTCCGATGCCATGGCCACTGACAGTCGGTCGCCGTAGTTGGAGTTCGGCACCCAGGTGATGTCGAGCGTCTTGCCGGTGTACTCCTCGATCGCTTGGTGCAACTCGCCGTCCGGTGCCGGAGCTTGGCTCTCCAGGAGAGGGCCATCAGGGTGATCGTGTCGAGTCCGCCTTCACCGGCCCCGCCGTTGTCGTCGGAGCCGCATCCGGCAACAGCCAGTGCGAGGGCAGTCGTGGTCACGAGGGACGTGCGAATGTTGCGAACGGTCGATCTCATCGTTTCGGCCTTTCGTGAGGGGGCGGGTCGTCGTTGACCGTCATCCAGCGGTGCTGGCAGCCGGGTCGAAGAGCTTGGTGCCGAGGTTGGTAAGCGGTTTCCGTCGGCGACAGTTCATTGGGCGAGAACGTAGGGGCATTGGTCTTCAGTGGATCCGCAACGGCTCGGCCGGGAGTATCCGCTGGTCGGCGGGTGGCCCGGCGAGTGTCTGGTCGGCCAGCTTGGCGTCGTTCTCGGCGAAGAAGCGCAGGCACAGCCAGGTGCTGAGATAGATCCACGCACCAGCTGAGATCGTCAGCAGGAGCACCGGGAACACGGCCGTGACGAAGGTGGTCGCGGCCAGGACGAACAGCAGGATGATCGTGGATGCGGGGTATGCGAGCGCGAAGCGGCTCGCCTGCCACGCGTACATCCGCAGTGGCAGGTCGAAATGTGCGTACATCGGGCCCACGTACGCGGCGATGCCGGCGAGAACGACGAGCGCTGCGAGGGTGGCCAGGCGGGCGGCGCTTGCGTCCGGGCCGAGGCCGGTGAAGAGCGAGTAGTTGCTCCACAGGGTCATGGTCACCACCAGCACGGGCAGCATGACGGCGGTGCCGCGGAACAGTTCCCGGCGCCAGATCGTGGCGAAGTCGCGAACCGTTCGGATTCCGTATCCCTGGATGTAGCGGCGGGTCAGGGTGAATGCCGCGGCAAGGGCGGGTCCGATTCCGAAGATCACGCCGCCGAGGACGGTGAACGCCAACACCAGGACGTTGATCAGGGCGCACCATGCGAGCACTGAACAAGTCGAATGCAGGCGGCTGGTCCAATGCTCCGTCATAGCGTCACACCACCGAACTCGGGAGTGCACTGCGAACGGACATCTGCCGGTCACCCCATCGTCGTCGTCGAAAACGTGGCGCTGAATGTAACTTTGAAACGTCTCAAAAGTCAACGACTCCGGTGCCTACCAGGTCGCGATCCGCAGGTTGGCGTACTCCCCGATCATGGGCGACATCTGCCGGAAACCGACCTTTCCGCCACGAATGGGAGGGCCGCCCACGGTGCCATCGTCGTGCCAGTGAAAGACGGTCATGTGGTCGATGGTGAACGTGATGTGGTCGTCACGGATGTCGAGCCGCATGCGATAGGGGCCGGCCGCATCCGACACGCCTGGGAGCGGATCGGGCCCCTGGGCGACGAGGTGGAATCCATGGCTTTTGCGCAGGTTGCACGTGTGGAAGCGCCGCTCGGCGGGCCACATGCGCCGGTAGTACGAGACGTGATAAGCGTCGATGTCCCCGTGGTGATACTGCTCGTACGGCCCGGTGCGCGGTGCCAGCGACGGATCGAACAGGTCGCGCTCGTCGTGGCCCCTGGCGTGAAAGAACAGGATGCAAAGACCAGGCTCACGGACCGGCCAGAAGTCCCATGAGATCGACACGTCGCCCGGAAGTTCCTCCGGGCACCACAACACGATGTTGGCTTGCTGTCCGTCGTCGGGGGACCGAGTGCTTTCCAGGCGGAGCCGTTCCAGCGGAAAGCTGAGCGCGCCATCACCTTCGAGTGTGAAATGGCTCAGGTCAGCGGCGCTGCGGAGGGGATTGTCATAGAGGACGGTGCGAGGTTCGGTCGGCATGCTCAAACTCCGGTGGGGTGTGCGGTTGGAGGTTGATTGAGTCGTTTCAAACCGACACCCTACTCGCGACTCGACGCAAGAACAGCGTCTTAGAACCCGCGCGAATTGGGGAGCCCGGCGACTCCCCCTATTCGCGCGGGTTCTTAGGATTCTCCGTGGGCGATGACCCGAAGCACTGTCTCGACATCGTCGACCACGATCGGATCGCCGCCTTGCGCCTGCCCCAGCTCGGTCTCGTAGGTTTCCAGGCGGCGCCAGTCGTCCCAGGTGAGCCGGTCGGCTCCACGTGAGGCGAGCAGCAGCTCGACATCCTCCGGCGATCCGCCAGGTGCGTTTCTGTCCGGCATGTCCGCGAGGATCGACTCCGCGACTTCGGCGGCGTCGGGGCGGTTGGTGCCGATCACGCCCGTGGGCCCCCTGCGCAGCCATCCGGTGACGTAGATGCCAGCAACCGGCCCGGAATGGTCGACCACACGGCCGTCATCTGACGGCACCGTGCCGGTGGCCTCATCGAACGGCAGCCCTGGAATCGGGCTGCCCCGGTACCCGATCGCCCGGATCAGCAACTCTGCGGTGAGGTGGAGTGGCCCAGCCGTGCCCGGGCGGGTTGGCTCGAGTTCGACGCCGGCGACGGCGGTGTCGCCCAGGATCCGGACCGGCCGGCGCCAGAAGTGGAAGTGGATCCGCCGTGCTGCGTCGGTGGCCGGACGTTGTGCCCATTCGGTGGTGACCTTGACGATGGTCTTGGCCTGGCGCCGGGTGTCGATCTCCGCCTGGTCCTCTGCCTCGAGTTTCAAACAGGCGGGATCGATCACGACATCGACGTCGTCCAGCTTGCCGATTTCGCGTAACTCGGGCGAGGTGAACTTCGCCTGGGCCGGTCCACGGCGGGCGACGACATGAACGTCGCGGAGTGTGCTGGCCTTCAGCGCGTCGACTACGGCACGCGGCATGCTGGTGGGGACGAGGCTCTCCGCATCGCGGGCCAGGATGCGGGCGATGTCGAGCGCGACGTTGCCGGCGCCGATCACGACGGCGGTCCGCAGGTGCTCGGGAAGACTGATCTTCGGCGCTGCCGGGTGTCCGGTGTACCAAGCGACGAGCTCCGATGCCCCGATCGAGCCGGGGAGATCCTCGCCGGCGATGTTAAGCCGGCGATCACCTCGCATCCCGGTCGAGACGGCCACCGCGTCGTACGACCGGCGGAGTTCCTCCAGCGTGACGTCCTTGCCGACGGTGACGTTGCCGAAGTATCGGGCCTCTGTGGTCTCGAAGCCTTGGGCCAGCACTCGGGAGATGCCGCGGGTCTTGGGATGGTCTGGAGCTACGCCGTAGCGCACCAGGCCGAACGGCGCGGGGGCGGCTTCGAACACGTCGATCCGGCGGAAGGTCCCAGCCTCGAGCAACTCGGCCAGCAAGTACAAGCCGGCCGGGCCAGCGCCGATGATCGCCGCGGTACGCGCCTTCGCGTGCTCCATTTCCTCATCCAACCAGATGTCCATGACCGGATGACAGAGTTGAGGCGACTCACACTTGGCTCAGCGCCTGCTCATGCGGATACAGCCTGCGGCGAGCCCACAGCGCGACGTAAACGAGCCCCACGAGCACGGGCACTTCGATCAGCGGGCCGACCACGCCGGCCAGAGCCTGCCCGCTGGTCACTCCGAAGACGCCGATCGATACGGCTATGGCCAGCTCGAAGTTGTTTCCGGCAGCGGTGAATGCGAGCGTCGTCGTCTTCTCGTAGCCGAACCCCAGCCGGTACCCGGCCAGGAAGGAGCCGGCGAACATGAGCACGAAGTACGCCAGCAGCGGCAGTGAGATCCGGGCCACGTCGAGCGGATTGCCGACAATCGTGTCCCCTTGCAACGCGAACAGCGCGACGATGGTGAACAGTAACCCGTAGAGCGCCCATGGCCCCGCTTTCGGCAGGAACCGGTTCTCATACCAGTCGCGGCCCTTGACCCGCTCTCCTACGGTGCGGCTGAGATATCCAGCCAGCAGCGGTATCCCGAGGAAGACCAGCACCATCGCCGCGATGGTCCAGACGGAGAAGCCGGCGCTGGTGGTCTCCAGCCCGAGCCAGCCAGGCAGCGTCTGCAGGTAGAACCATGCCAATGCGGAGAACGCGATGATCTGGAAGACCGAGTTGACGACGACCAGCACGGCGGCTGCCTCACGGTCGCCGCATGCGAGATCGTTCCATATCAGCACCATCGCGATGCACCGGGCGAGCCCGACGATGATGAGGCCGGTCCGGTACTCCGGCAGGTCGGCCAGGAAGATCCATGCCAGCGCGAACATCAGGGCCGGCCCGGCGAGCCAGTTGAGCACGATCGACGTCACGAGCAACTTACGCTCGCCAGTGACCTGACGGGCTTCGTCGTAGCGCACTTTCGCCAAGACCGGATACATCATCACCAGCAGGCCGATGGCGATCGGCAAGCTCACCGAGCCGATCTTGATGGCGTCCAGTGCTTCGTCCAGTCCCGGGACGACGTTGCCGAGGAGCAGGCCCGTAGCCATCGCGGCGGCGATCCACAACGGCAGGTACCGGTCCAGAGTGGAAAGCCGGGCCAGAACAGGAGCTTCGATGGACGTCTCAGAGCTGTTCGAGGGGTGGGCGCTCACGGGCACGGCCTCCGCACGTCAGCCTCGTCGACGATGGCCGCTGCCGCAGCCAATGCCTGGAGATATCCGGCAAGCTGCCGGACAACGCCGGCACTGAGCCGGTAGTACGTGTAGCGCCCGTGGGGCTCGATCTCGACGATGCCGGCCTGGCGCATCAGCCTCAGATGATTGGAGACATTGGTTTGACGAGCGCCGGTCATCTCGACGATATGACAGGTACACAGCGCCTCTCGGGCGAGCAATTCAACGATTTGCAGGCGCAATGGGTCGGCCAGTATTCGTAGCCATTCGACGGGGCGAGTCGAACTCATATCAACGTCCACTGATGTCAGCATCGGCTGATACGTTATGTGTCATGGCCGGATCGGTACAAACCGGCAGGTAGCCGAGTCCCCGCAGGTGTCCTCCGCAAGCGGATACGGGCGTTGTTCACCTGGACGTCGGCACGCGGACATGTATATGCCACACATTCCATCGCGTCCATTCATGGTGCGTTCACTCGTATCCGGGAACGGTGTCACTTCGCCTGCTTAGCGTCGGCGCTGTCAGCGAACAAGCGAAAGACCGACCCGATCCGGAAGGACATCCGACGTGAAGATCAGCACTGCTCGTCGACGACTGGCGCCGCTTGCCGTCGTCAGTGCTGCGGCACTCGTCCTGGTCGCCTGTGGTGGCGACGACAACGGTGACGACACCAGCACGACCGAGAACGACTCGTCCAGCGAGCAGACGCAGGACGACAACGAGGACGACGAGGAGTCGCCCGAAGCCAACGGTGAGCTTTCCGGCTCGGTCGTGGTTGATGGCTCGAGCACGGTTGCTCCCTTGGGGGAGGCCGCGGCGGAGCTCTTCATGATGGAGACCCCTGGCGTCCAGGTGACCGTCGGCACTTCCGGCACCGGCGGTGGCTTCGAGAAGTTCTGCAACGGCGAGACCGACATCTCCGAGGCTTCGCGAACGATCAAGGATGAGGAAGCCGATATCTGCGACGGCAACGGGATCGCGTACGAAGGTCTCACCGTCGCCAACGATGCGCTGACGGTGCTCGTCCACCCGGACAATCCGGTGCAGTGCCTGAGCACGGAACAGCTCGGCCAGGTGTGGGCTCCCGACTCGGATGTCAGCCGTTGGGACGAGATCGACGGTATCGACTTCGACGCCGACCTCGACCTCTACGGGCCAGGCACGGACTCCGGTACGTTCGACTATTTCACCGAGGCGATCAACGGTGAAAGCGGTGCGCAGCGCACCGACTACAACAACATCGGTGAAGACGACAACACCGGCATCATCGGCGTCGAAGGTTCGGCCGGCGGCATGTTCTACGTCGGCTTCTCCTACTACGTGGAGAATCAGGACCGGGTGAAGGCACTCGAGATCGACGGGG
Organism: Phytoactinopolyspora mesophila; assembly: GCF_010122465.1. Taxonomy (NCBI): domain Bacteria; kingdom Bacillati; phylum Actinomycetota; class Actinomycetes; order Jiangellales; family Jiangellaceae; genus Phytoactinopolyspora; species Phytoactinopolyspora mesophila. Next base: position 73,488 of record NZ_WLZY01000014.1, read on the forward strand.
GCGACGGCTGCGTCGCGCCTTCCGTGGAAACTGTGCAGGACGGCTCTTATACGCCGCTCGGCCGCGGGCTGTACATCTACCCGTCGGACACCGCTCTGGAGAAGCCTGAGGTGCTGGCGTTCATCGAGTACTTCATCAACAACGCCGATTCCATCGCCGCGGCGGCCGGCTTCATCGGCATGACCGACGAGCAGGCTGACGAAGCCCGCGCCCAGGTTCAGACCCTGGTCGGCGGCTGACGGCCGACGATGGCCATGCGTGGCGTCATCGATGCCTCCAGCGCCGGTGCGGAGTCTCCGCGCCGGTCGCTGGAGGCGCCCAGCCCTAGGTACGGCGAGAAGGCGATCAAGGTCTTCCTCGGCGCCTGCGGAGGGCTATCGGTCCTGGTCACCGCTGGGATCGTCCTCTCGCTGGCGTTCGGTGCGATCGACTTCTTCCGGGAGGTCCCGGTCCACGAGTTCCTCTTCGGTACGACGTGGGCTCCGTCGTTCTCGCCCTCACACTTCGGAGTGCTGCCGATCGTCACCGGCACGCTCAACATCGTGTTCTGGGCGCTGGCTGTGTCCGTCCCGGTGGGGCTGGCCTCGGCGATCTACCTGAGCGAATACGCGCCGAATCGGGTTCGCAAGACCATCAAACCCATGCTGGAGGTGCTCGAAGGCATCCCGACCGTGGCCATCGGCCTGTTCGCCTTGATGTTCCTCCGGCCGCTGGTCGCAGACGTCCTGCCGTTCCTCGACTGGGGCGGTGTCCACTCGATCGGCGTGGCCGGTATCGCCGTCGGCCTGCTCATCGTGCCGCTGGTCGCGTCGATCTCCGACGACGCGATGCGTGCCGTTCCGCGAGGTTTGCGCGAAGGAGCCTATGCCCTCGGGGCGAGCAAACTCCGGGTGTCGCTGAGGGTGGTGTTTCCGGCTGCCATCTCCGGGATAGTCGCGGCCGTGGTGCTGGCGGTGTCTCGCGCCATCGGCGAAACCATGGTGGTGCTGCTGGCCGGCGGCGCCCGGGCACAGATCACCGGCGATCCCACGGCGTCCTCCCAGACGATGACCGCGTACATCGGTCAGACGGCGACCGGTGAGATCGCGTTCGGAACGATCGCGTACTACACGATCTTCGCGGTCGGTGCCCTGCTGTTCGTCATGACCCTGATCATGAACCTCTTCGCCATCCGCTTGGTCCGTCGTTTCCGTGAGGTGTACGAGTAGATGTCCACCGATGAGAAGGCCCCGCCTCGCACGGCACGTACCCGGCTTGCCGTGGCAGGTGCGCGCGCCACTACCGAGAGTGTTCTCGGGGCTCGTTCCCGTGGTGACAGGATCAGCAACCGGCTCTTCCAGGCGGTGCTCCTGCTCGGTCTGTCGGTTGCCATCGCCGGGCTCGCGACGATGGTCATCTGGGCGTTCGTCGAAGGTTCACCTCGGCTCAACACGGCGCTGTTCACCGCGGGACCATCGACGCTGAACATCGAGCAGGCCGGGTACCGGCCGGCCATCCTCGGCTCCCTCCTGGTGATCGGCGGTGTCATCGTGCTCATCCTGCCGCTGGGCGTGGGCGCCGCGGTATATCTGGAGGAATACGCTGACAAGTCTCGCTGGTGGAACCGGCTGTTCGAGCTGAACATCCAGAATCTCGCCGGTGTGCCGTCGATCGTGTTCGGCATCCTGGGGCTGGCGTTCATCGTCCGTCAGCCGTTGGGCCTCGGGTTCGTTCCAGCAGCTGGCGCGCTCACCATCGCATTGCTCGTGTTGCCCACCGTGATTCTGGCCGCGCGGGAGGCACTGCGTGCCGTGCCGCCGTCGATTCGTGAGGGCTCACTCGCGCTCGGGGCTACCCAATGGCAGACCACCTGGCGTCAGGTGCTGCCGGCGGCGATGTCTGGAATCCTGACCGGGGTCATCCTCGCCGTCGCCCGGGCGGTCGGAGAGGCTGCGCCACTGCTCCTTGTGGGGGCTGTCACGTTTGTGACCTTCGACCCGAGCTTCTTCGATCCGGGCTTCACGACCCTGCCGACCCAGATCTTCGACTGGGCTGGTCGTCCGCAAGAGGAATTCCAAGTGCTGGCGGCCGCAGGGGTGCTGATCATGCTGGCATTGGTGCTGGTCATGAACTCGTTTGCGGTCTGGCTACGCAACCGTTTCGAACAGAAGTGGTAGGTGCCTTCCGGTGACCGACAACCTGACGCAGGAGATCACGCGTCCCCAGCCACGCGAGGCTGGCAAGAGCAAGGAGGCCGCCCGAGTGCAAGAACATGCCGAGATCTCGGTACGCCCGGAAGAGTTCCGGCAGCGTGGCGACGTCGAGCATCGAGAGAAGACGTTCGAACTCAACCACGTTTCGGTGTCGTATGGAGACTCACGCGCGGTCCACGACGTGTCGATCGACATCTTCCACAAGAACATCACCGCGTTGATCGGACCGTCCGGGTGTGGCAAGAGCACACTTCTGCGCTCACTCAACCGAATGAACGACCTCATTCCGAGTGCTCGTGTCGAGGGCGAGCTGCTCTACCACGGCGAGGACATTTATGGACCGAAGGTCGATCCGGTCCAGGTTCGCAAGGTCATCGGCATGGTCTTCCAGAAACCGAACCCCTTCCCCAAGTCGATCTACGACAACGTCGCCTTCGGCCCACGCACAACTGGGATGAAAGGCGACATGGACGACATCGTGGAGACCGCGCTTCGCCGGGCCGGGTTGTGGGACGAGGTGAAAGACCGGCTCGACGACAACGCCTACGGCATGTCCGGCGGTCAACAGCAGCGACTCTGTATCGCCCGATGTATCGCGGTCGAACCGGATGTGATCTTGATGGACGAGCCGTGTTCCGCGCTGGACCCGATATCCACTGGACGGATCGAAGACCTGATGCTGGAGCTCAAGGAGCGTTTCTCGATCGTCATCGTGACGCACAACATGCAGCAGGCCGCCCGGGTCTCCGACATGACGGCTTTCCTCATGGTGGAGCTCACGGCGGACGAGAAGAGCCGGTGGGGAGAGTTGATCGAGTACGACGACACCGCGAAGATCTTCACCAATCCGTCCGACAGCCGGACCGAGGACTACATCAGCGGCAAGGTGGGCTGACGGAACTCGCCTCCCTGCCCACCCGGTGATCGTCAGTGCGTTGTGGTCGCTGTGAGGTGATCATCAGTATGCCGTGGTCGCGGGCTAACAACCACAACGTACTGACGATCACCGGGGAGGGCGTCGGGGTGCGGACCCTCTGAGATTGGCTCGGCATGGGAAATTAAGTGCGGCTGCCGCGGGCTCGTTGCAGTACTCGGCGCTGCCAGCGGTCCATCCTGGTACGCAGCGGGCTCGCCAAGAACTCCCCGAGCGTCACGCCGGCGGCCAGCGCCAGCCCCACGCCTAGCGCGCCGAACAACATGCCCGCACCGGCCACGAGGTCGTCGGCATCGACCATCGTGAACATCGACTGGTAGATGAGCAGTCCGGGCAGCAGCGGGGTGATACCGCAGACCGAGACGGCCAGCGCGGGGGCGCCCAGGCGCTCGGCCACTCCGGCGGCGAGGACACCAACCACCAGCGCGGCGACGAAGGACGAGCCGGCTGGTCCTAGGCCGAAGTCGTTCACGATGAGAAACACCCCAGCGGAGACAGCGCCTACCGCGGAAGCCACCCCGACCGTGCGGAGGCGACTGTATGACGCCAGTCCCCACGCGCCCGCGATGACACCCCCGGCCAGAACCTGAACCCCGAAGGGTGTGCTCAACGCACTGTGATCGGTGATGTGCAGAGGCACACCGATCCGGTGACCGAGATCCAGGACGAAGCCGACGCCGACGACGATCCCGATGGTGTAGAGCGCGACCTCGAATGATCGTGCCGCGGCGGTGAGCGGGAAGCCCGAGATGGCGTCTTCCGCGGCGCCGACCAGGGAAAGCCCCGCGAGAAGGACGACGATGCCGGCTGCCACGACGAGCGACGGCGCGATCAGCTGCGGTGACCAATCGAAAGTGGAACGGCCCCAGTTCAGGAAGAGCGCTACCCCCGTGGCAATGCCGGCACCGATGGCCTGCTGGAACATGTACGGCAAGCCTTTGTGCCGCAGCCAGCGCAGCGTCCGGTCGATGATCATCGTGGTGGCCGCGGCGATCGCGGCGGCCAGCCAGGAGCCATTCAGCAGGATCGCCACCCCGGCGGCCATGGCGCCGAGCGCGAGCGTGACCACCCACCGCCGGTATGGGTGCGGCGTCTTGCGGATCTCATCCAGCCGCTCGCGTGCCCCATTCAGGTCGAGTTCTCCGCGGTCAACCGCGTCGACCATCTCCATGAGGTCGGCCAGGCGGCTGTAGTCCGCTGTGCGAACACTGATGACGCGCACCTTGGTGATCGGATCGTCGTCTCGGTCGATGGACACGGTGATCGACACGAACGTGATGTCCACCTGGCAAGACGTGACGCCGAACCCCGCGGCGAGCCGGAGCAGGGCGGCCGTTGTGTCGGCGACCGGCGCCCCGGTGGTGATCAGTGCTTCGCCGGTGCGCAGGACCAGATCGAGTACCGATCGCTCGACCTCGGCCGCGAGCCCGCTGTTGGGCGGCGGCAGCGCGATGGGGACGGTGGGCGGTCCGGAACCGGTGAAAGCGCGGCGTGCGCGGTCGCGGAGGGGGCGGCCGAACCGGTCGACCGACTTGTTGGAGGAGGCCGACGCCGCGGGAGGGGGAGGCGGAGGCGGACCAGCCGGTGGATAAGACTTACTCACAGCCCACCACAGTATGTGCTGAAGGCGGCATCGTACTACCGATCCGCGGGGTGCTGAAGATCAAGTATGACCTGCGAAGACGATCCGTCTCACAGAGCCGGAGCGCGCCGGGTGAGAAGACTGTGACATCCGCGCGTTACGCATGCGACGGGCTTGTAACGCGACATCCATATCGTCGTTTCCAACCGGGCCATTCGAACATTTCGTCCGGCTTCCCGGGCCGCAGTGTCGCCGCCACGGAAATAGCTCCAGCATCTGGCTCAGCGGAGGCGATGATGACGCAGACCCTCATTCGGGAACATCCGGCCGCGCGCACCAGACGCGGTTCGCGTTGGATCGAGCACTGGGACCCCGAGAATCCAGAGTTCTGGGAGCGCCACGGCAAGAAGGTAGCGCGGCGCAACCTGATCGTCTCGGTCTTCGCGGAGAACATCGCGTTCTCCGTCTGGCTGCTCTGGAGCATCTCGGCCGCTGTTCTGGTCGCACACTACAACTTCGGATTCAGCGCGGCTCAATTGTTCTTCCTGGTAGCCGTGCCCAACCTGATCGGTGCGACGCTGCGGATCCCGTACACCTTCGCGGTGCCGAAATTCGGCGGCCGGAACTGGACGGTGGTCAGCGGCCTGTTCCTGCTGTTGCCCACGCTCTTGCTCGTAGTGGCGGTGAGCAACCCCTCGACGCCGTACTGGGCGTTCCTACTCATCGCCGCGACTGCTGGCGTCGGCGGCGGGAACTTCGCGTCCAGCATGACGAACATCAGCTTCTTCTACCCGGACCGGAAGAAGGGTCTGGTGCTCGGCCTCAATGCGGCGGGCGGCAACATCGGCGTCAGCATCATCCAACTCGGGCTGCCGGTGATCGTCGGCGCAGGCGGACTGTTCGGTCTGGTCGCGGCGTCGGCCGGCGGTGTCGATCTGGCTCGCGCCGGCTACGTGTGGGGGCTGCTGGCCCTCGTTTCGGCCGGCTGTGCATGGTTCTTCATGAACAACCTGTCGGTTTCGCTCGCGAGCTTCAGCGAGCAGATCAAAGTGGTACGGCACAAGCACACCTGGGTGATGTCCTGGCTCTATGTCGGGACGTTCGGCTCGTTCATCGGCTACTCGGCGGCGTTCCCGTTGCTCATCGGACTGCAGTTCCCGCATGTCAGCATCGCGAACTTCGCCTTCCTCGGAGCGCTGATCGGATCGGTGGCCCGCCCGTTCGGTGGCTGGCTCGCCGACCGCCTCGGTGGCGCCCGGGTCACGTTCTGGAACTTCGTGGCGATGGCAGCCGGCACCGTGGTGGTCATCACGGCCGTGAACTCGGGGTCGTGGCCACTGTTCCTCGGAGCCTTCCTCCTGGTGTTCGTCACCACGGGTATCGGCAACGGATCCACGTACCGCATGATCCCGATGATCTTCCAGCGGCAGGCGGTGCTGGAAGCGGAGGGCGCGGCGACCGAGACACGCGATGCGGCGCTGGCCCGGGGCCGGACCGAGGCCGCGGCCGTCATCGGGCTGTCGTCGGCGGTTGGAGCCTTCGGCGGCTTTCTCGTCGTCGCGACCTTCGGTGTGCTGGAGCTGCTGAGTGACGGCGAGGTGGCGACCGGCAGCATAGCCACCGCGTTCGGGCTGTTCCTGGTCTTCTACGCGACGTGCATCCTGCTGACCTGGTGGCACTACCGGCGGCGGACGTTCATGATCCAGCGTGCGCCCAACCTCTCCATGGTCGACATCTAGGAACGTCTCCGGGTGATTCAGCGCCGGACCGATCCTCACCCTCGGGAGCTGATCGTCGTGCATGGCATTTATTCCGCCGGTAACACCGGAGACGCGCCAGAGAAACCCAGTGCTTACACCATCGCAAAGGTGGACACCCATTGCCCGTATTGCGCATTGCAGTGCGGTATGACGCTCAGCGGGCCGCGGGCGCACGTCGAGGTCACTCCGCGCGATTTCCCGACGAACCGCGGTGGACTGTGCCAGAAGGGATGGACCGCCGCGGAGCTGCTGACATCGCCGCAGCGGCTGACCATGCCCCTGCTGCGCGACCACCGCTCGGAACCGTTCCGGCCGGTGTCCTGGGAGACCGCTCTCGACAAGGTCGCCGATGGAATCCGGGCCGTCCAAGGCGCCCACGGCCATGATGCTGTCGCCGTCTTCGGTGGCGGCGGTCTCACCAACGAGAAGGCCTACCAGCTCGGCAAGTTCGCCCGGGTTGCGCTGCGGACGAAGAACATCGACTACAACGGCCGGTACTGCATGTCGTCCGCCGCAGCCGCGTCGAACCGTGCGTTCGGCATCGACCGGGGACTGCCGTTCCCGCTGCCGGACCTCGCCGAGACCGGGACAGTGCTCGTCATGGGTGGCAATGTCGCGGAGACGATGCCACCGTTCATGCAGCACTTGAACGCGGTCAAGGACAACGGCGGCACGCTGATCGTGGCCGACCCGCGGCGCACGGTCACCGCCGAGCAAGCCACCACGCATATCCAGCTCATGCCCGGCACCGACCTGGCGCTCGCGCTCGGGCTGCTGCACATCGCCGTCGCCGACGGGCACGTCGATCGGGCCTACATCGAGAACCGGACGACGGGATTCGACGACGTCTGGCGGGTGGTGACCGGATGGTGGCCGGAACGGGTCGAGCGGATCACCGGAGTGCCGGTGGCCGTGCAGCGCACGGTGGTACGCGCGCTGGCCACCGGCCGGGACGGACGCGGCGCTGTGATCCTGACCGCGCGCGGCGCCGAGCAGCACAGCAAGGGGACCGACACGGTCACCGCCTTGATCAATCTCAGCCTGGCGCTGGGTCTGCCCGGCCGGCCGCGCAGCGGCTACGGGTGTATCACCGGCCAGGGCAACGGACAAGGCGGACGCGAGCACGGGCAGAAGGCGGACCAGCTTCCCGGTTACCGCAAGATCGACGACCCCGTCGCGCGCGACCACGTGGCGGAGGTCTGGGGTGTGTTGCCCGACACTCTGCCTGGGCCTGGCCCGTCCGCGTACGAACTCATCGAGGCTCTGGGCACTGAGGACGGCCCGAGGTCGCTGTTGGTGCACGGATCCAACCTCGTCGTCTCCTCACCGCGCGGACGGAGGGTCGCCGAGCGGTTGGCCGGGCTGGACCAGCTCGTTGTCTGCGACCTGTTCATGTCGGAGACGGCGGCGCTGGCCGACGTCGTGCTGCCCGTGACGCAGTGGGCCGAGGAGGACGGCACCATGACCAACCTGGAAGGGCGGGTGATCCGCCGTCGTGCAGCCGTGGACCCGCCACCAGGTGTCCGTACTGAACTGGAGGTCTTGTCCGGACTCGCTGCCCGGCTCGGACACGGGGACAAGTTCTCGCCGGATCCCAGAGTCGTATTCGACGAGCTGCGCCGTGCCAGCGCCGGCGGCGTAGCCGACTACTCCGGCATCACGTGGGATCGCATCGACGAGGAGGGTGGCGTCTTCTGGCCGTGCCCCTCCGAGCGTGAGCCGGGTGAGTCGCGGCTGTTCAGGGACACTTTCCCGACCCCCGACGGCCGGGCGCGCTGCGTAGCGGTCGATCACCGCGCGGTGGCCGAGGACGTCGACCCGGAATATCCGATCTACCTCACGACCGGGCGGATCTTGCAGCACTACCAGAGCGGTACCCAGACGCGCCGGGTGGAAGCGCTGGCCGAAGGGGCCGCGGAGCCGCGGGTGGAGATGCACCCTGACCTCGCGGCGGACAACGGCTTCGCCAACGGTCATCTGGTCCGGGTCCGCAGCCGGCGTGGTGACGCACTCGCCCGGGTGCTGCTGACCACCTCGATCCGCGCCGACACCGTGTTCATGCCGTTCCACTGGGGCGGAGAACAGGCGGTCAACCGGGTCACCAACCCGGCGCTGGACCCCACGTCGAAGATGCCCGAGTTCAAAGTATGCGCAGTTCGGCTCGAACCCGCGGGAGGGACGTCGTGAATATGAGCAAGAAGATCGTCGTTGTCGGACACGGCATGGCGGGGGCGCGCTTCGTCCAGGAGCTACGCACACGTGACCCGCTGCGGCAGTTTCACGTGACGGTCCTCGGCGCGGAGCGCGAAGCCGCGTACAACCGGGTGCTCTTGTCATCCGTGCTGGCGGGTTCGCTGACTCCGGAGGACACCGAGATGGTCCCGTCGGCCTGGTACGCCGCCGAGGACATCGATCTCCAGCTGGGTGTCGAGGTGGAGCACATCGACCGGAAACGCGGGCGGGTGCTGACCAGCGAGGGACGATACGTCAGCTACGACCATCTGGTGCTCGCCACCGGCAGCCGTCCGTGGGTGCCCCCGATCGAGGGTGTGGTGGACGGCGACGAGCTGGATCGCGACGTGGCGGTCTTCCGCACGTTGCAAGATTGCCGCGACATCATGGCCAGGCTGAGTTCGTCCCGCGGGAACAGCCGCCCGGACGGACCGCGGCGCGCCGTAGTGCTGGGGGGCGGGCTGCTGGGACTCGAAGCGGCACGCGGGCTGGCTGGACGTGGCGTCGAGGTCGAGGTGGTCCACCCCGTGAACCGGCTGATGGAACGCCAGCTGGACCTTGACGCCGGGCGAGTTCTGGAGCGGACGCTGGGCAAGGTCGGGGTGCGGGTCCGGCTGGAGGCGCAGGCGAAGGCCTTCGATCATGTCGCCGGCCAGCGGGTTCTTGTCCTCGACGACGGCACCAGGGTCGCGGCCGACCTGCTGATCGTCGCCTGTGGTGTGCGCCCGAACGCGGGGCTGGCGCGGGCGGCCAGATTGCGCGTGGACCGGGCCGTCGTCGTCGACGACCAAATGACCTCGGTGAGTGATCCGCGGATCCATGCGATCGGCGAATGCGCCCAACACGACGGTCAGGTGTACGGCCTCGTGGCGCCCGCGTGGGAACAGGCCGGCGTGCTGGCGGACGTGCTCACCGGCGGCGCTGCCCGTTACCGCGGCTCCCAGCTGGTCACCCGGCTGAAGGCGGCCGACGTCGACTTGGCCGCCATGGGCGAGACCGACGTCAGCGACATCCCCGACGCGACCGACGAGGGGCTCGAAGTGCTCCGCTTCGCCGACCCCACTCGCGGCTTCTACCAGAAGATCGTCATCCGAGACGACAGGATCACCGGCGCCATCATGCTCGGGGGCGCCGAGACCGTCGGGACCGTCACCCAGCTCTTCGACCGGGCCGGCCGGATCCCGGCCGACCGAAGGGCGCTGATCTTCCCCGGGGTCGCGGACGGGGTCGCGGTGACAGATCCAGCTGATCTCGCCGACGACTCGGTGATCTGCCGCTGCAACACCGTGACGGCCGGTCAGATCCGCCGGGCCTGCGCCGACGGAGCGGGCACCGTCGCCGAGATCGCGATGTGCACCCGCGCGACGACAGGATGCGGAGGCTGCCGCGACGATGTCGCGGGTCTCGTCGCGGCCACTGCGGGAACCGCCGGACCTTCCGGCACCAACGCTGCCGGAAGAGCGGAGACAACCGAACTCGTGGAGGTACCGGCATGAGCCAGGACGCGACACACCGGCTGGTGGTGGTCGGCAACGGAATGGTCGGCCAACGGCTCGTGGAGGCGGTCCGGGAACGGGACGTGGACCGTCGCTGGCGGATCACCGTTCTGGGCGAAGAGCCGCGACCGGCTTACGATCGCGTGGCGCTGACGTCGTACCTGACCGGGACCAGCGAGGAAGAACTCTGCGTGGTGCCGGACGGTTGCTACGACGACGGCTGCGTCCTGCACGTCGGCGAGGCAGTCGCATCGATCGATCGGCACGCGAAGACGGTGACCACGGCGGCCGGTCGCGTCGTCGGCTACGACGCCCTCGTCCTGGCCACGGGATCGTCGCCGTTCGTGCCTCCGGTTCCCGGTGCGGACCTGGACGGTTGCTTCGTCTACCGCACCATCGACGACCTGGACGCGATCCGGGAACGTGCGGGCGTCGCTGGGACGGGCGTCGTGATCGGCGGTGGTCTCCTGGGGCTGGAAGCGGCCAACGCGCTGCGTTCGCTGGGTGTCGACACCCACGTCGTCGAGTTCGCGCCTCGCCTGATGCCGGCGCAGGTCGACCAGGGCGGCGGGGAGATGCTGCGCCGCAAGGTCGAGGATCTCGGGCTGAGTGTGCATACGGGCACGGCCACCGAACGGATCGAGCAGCTGGACGGCGGCCGGCTGCGGTTGGTGTTCGCCGACGCGGATCCGATCGAGGTGGGCATGGTCGTCTTCTCCGCCGGCATCCGGCCACGTGACCAGCTGGCTCGAGACGCGGGCTTGGACGTCGGCGAGCGCGGCGGCATCGTCGTCGACGACGGCTGCCGCACCTCCGATCCGGCGATCTGGGCTGTCGGGGAGTGTGCCCTGGCGGGCGGGAAGATCTACGGCCTGGTGGCGCCGGGCTACGAGATGGCCGAGGTCGCGGCCGACCGGGTAGTCGGTGGGGCGGCTGTGTTCACCGAATGTGACACGTCGGCCAAGCTGAAGCTGCTCGGGGTGGATGTCGCCAGCTTCGGTGACGCACACGGCGCGGCGGCGGGCGCGCTCGAGGTGGTCTACGCCGATCCGGTCGGCGGTGTGTACAAGAAGCTGGTGGTGACCGACGACGCCTCGACGGTGCTGGGTGGCGTGCTGGTGGGGGACGCCTCGCTGTATGCCGCGTTGCGGACCATGGTCGGCCGGCCGCTGCAGGATGCACCGGAACAGCTGCTGATGGCCGGTCCGGCCGCGTCGGGTCTGGACGACACCGCCCAGGTGTGCTCGTGCCAGAACGTCAGCGCCGGGGCGATCCGCTCGGCGATTGGTGACGAGGGCTGCTGTGATGTCGCGTCGGTCAAGGCGTGCACCAAGGCGGGAACCGTGTGCGGGAGCTGTGTGCCGCTCATCAAGACGTTGCTGGCACAGTCCGGCGTCGAGGCGAGCACCGCGCTGTGTGAGCATTTCGACCTGAGCCGGGCCGAGCTGTTCGATGTCATCCGGGCCACGGGCATCCGCACGTTCAGCGAGATCATCACCCGGCACGGCCGGGGCCGCGGCTGCGACATCTGCAAGCCGGCCGTGGCGTCGATCCTGGCCAGCCTGGGATCCGGGCATATTCTCGACGGCGAGCAGGCGGCGCTGCAGGACACCAACGACCGGTTCCTGGCGAACATCCAGCGCAACGGCACGTACTCGGTGGTACCCCGGGTTCCCGGAGGTGAACTCACTCCGGAAAAGCTCATCGTGATCGGTGAGGTCGCACGCGACTTCGGTCTGTACACCAAAATCACCGGTGGCCAGCGCATCGACATGTTCGGCGCCCGGGTGGACCAGCTGCCGGCCATCTGGCGGCGGCTGGTGGATGCCGGGTTCGAGTCGGGCCACGCCTACGGCAAGGCGCTGCGGACGGTGAAATCCTGCGTGGGCTCCACGTGGTGCCGGTTCGGAGTGCAGGACTCGACGTCGCTGGCCATCATGCTGGAGCTGCGATACCGCGGGCTGCGGTCACCGCACAAGATCAAGGCCGGTGTCTCGGGATGTGCCCGGGAGTGTGCGGAGGCGAGGGGGAAAGACTTCGGGGTGATCGCCAGCGAGACCGGCTGGAACCTCTATCTCGGTGGGAACGGCGGTTTCACGCCCCGGCATGCGGAGCTGTTCGCCTCGGATCTCGGCAGTGACGAGCTCGTGCGGCTGATCGACCGCTTCCTCATGTTCTACATCCGTACCGCCGACCGGCTGCAGCGGACGTCGGCCTGGCTGGAGGCGCTCAACGACGAGCACGGCGACGGGCTGGGCTACCTGCGCAGGGTGATCGTCGACGACGAGCTCGGCATCTGCGGCGATCTCGACGCCGCGATGTATGCCCATGTCGACACCTATGCCGACGAATGGGCGGCGGTCCTGGAGGACGAAGAGAAACTCAGCAGATTCGTGTCCTTCGTGAATGCGCCGGACGTGCCGGACCCGAGCATCCAGTTCGTCACCGAGCGCGACCAGATCCGTCCCGCCGACCAGCCCGCGGATCCGGTGCCGATCGCGGGCCCGACACTCGAGGTGATGCGCCGATGACAACCGACCTGGAAGCCCTCCACAGCGTCCTGCACAATGTGGCCCCGAACGCTCCCTCTGCAGGACACAACCAGTGGCACGCAGTGTGCGAGGACGAGCGGCTGGCGCCGGAGCGCGGTGTCGCCGCGCTGGTGGACGGTCAGCAGATCGCCGTGTTCCGGACCTACGGCGGCGACGTGTACGCCCTGTCCAACCGGGATCCATTCTCTGGAGCGTACGTGCTGTCGCGGGGGATCATCGGAACCCGCGGAGATATCCCGACCGTGGCCTCGCCCATGCACAAGGAGGTATTCGACCTCCGTACGGGGGAGTGCCTGGACAACCCGGTCATCGGTGTGCAGGCGTTCGGCGCCCGCGTGCGGGAAGGACGGATCGAGGTGCTTGTTCCGGGCACGACGCCTCCGCGCCAGGTCGATGCCACCGGCCGCGGGTCCGATGTGGCGGTCTCATGACGGCGGCCTTGCCGTTGGAGGGATTCACGGTGGCGCTGACGGCGGCACGTCGCCGGGAGGAGCTCGGTGCGTTGCTGGAGCGACGCGGCGCACGGGTCGTCCAGGCTCCGGCGATCCGGATCGTTCCGCTGGACGACGACGCGGAGTTGTTGGCGGCCACCAAGGAGTGTGTGGATCACCCGCCCGACATCGCGGTCGCCACCACGGGCATCGGGTTCCGCGGCTGGATGGAGGCGGCCGACGGCTGGGGCCTCGGTGAGCCGCTACTGGACCGGCTGGGCTCGGCCACCCTGCTGGCTAGGGGGCCGAAAACCCGCGGCGCGATCCGTGCTGCTGGTCTGGTCGACGACTGGTCTCCGGCGTCGGAGTCTTCCGCCGAGGTTCTCGACCACCTGTTGGCGCAGGACTTGCAAGGCAGGCGAATCGCCGTGCAGTTGCATGGCGAGCCCTTGCCGGACTTCACCGACGCGCTGGAAGCGGCCGGCGCCACGGTGGTGCCCGTGCCCGTGTACCGCTGGGTGCTGCCGGATGATGTCGCGCCGCTGGAACGTCTCATCGAATCAGTCGTGTCGCGCGGCGTCGACTGTGTGGCATTCACCAGCGCGCCGGCCGTGGCGAGTTTGATGTCCCTGGCCGAGAAGGCCGGCATGACCGAAGAGATCGTTTCGGCGTTCCGCGCTGACGTCGTGCCCGCGTGCGTGGGCCCCGTGACGGCGGCCCGCCTGGAGCGAATCGGCATCACGACCACCCAGCCGCAGCGGGCCCGGCTGGGTGCGCTGGTCCGGGAGATCGTCGCGGAGTTGCCCGCGCGCTGCCGTACCTTGCGAGTGGCCGGGCACGATATCCAGATCCGTGGTCACGCGGTCCTGGTCGACGCGACGGCGCGCGAGCTCCCGCCTGGCCCGATGGCTGTGCTGCGCGAGCTGGTCCGGCGGCCCGGCGTGGTGGTCTCCCGGGCCGAGCTGCTCGGCGTGCTTCCCGGTGGCGGGAGCGATGAGCATGCCGTCGAGATGGCGATCACCCGGCTACGGGGTGTACTCGGTTCGAAGGTGGTCCAGACCGTGGTGAAGCGGGGCTACCGGTTGGCGTACGAGCCGGAGTCGGCCGCTGACAAGTACGGCGAGCCGATCAACCTTGGTGGTTGAGGGATTGGTGTCGCTATGGCGACACCAATCCCTCAGCCACGTGTGGTTTGGCATGCTGGGATCATGAATGAGAGTGTCCGGCCCTTAGTCGCAGTCGCACACGGCACGCGGGACCCGGAAGGGCCCGTCGTGTTGGAGAAGCTGCTCGAAGAAGTCCGCACCCGGGTACCGGGCGTCGATGTCAGGATCGCCTACGTCGACGTCATTGGGCCGATGCTCGATGAAGTCCTTGCCGAGGTGCCGGGCACGCCGGTGGTGGTCCCCATGTTCCTGGCCTCGGGCTACCACGTGCGTTCCGACGTACCCGCAGCCGTGGAATCGACTGGTGGGCGCGCCGTCGTGACGCCGGCCCTCGGTCCGGACGATGCCGTTGTCGAGGCTGTAGCCGACCGCCTGCGTTCGGAGGGAGAACTGCCTGATGCCGTGGTGATGGCCGCCGCGGGTTCGGCGGATCGCAACGCCCTCCGTGAGGTGGAGGTGGCTGCCGCGAAGCTGGCCGCGGCTCTCGATCGGGAGGTGGTGGCGGCATACGTCACCACGGCCGAGCCGTCGGTCGGCGATGCCGTTCGCACTCTGCGTGACGCCGGATTCAAGCGGGTGGGGGTCGCGTCCTATCTGCTGGCGCCCGGGCTTTTTCTCCGCCGGCTGGCCGATGTGGGTGCCGACGTCGTTGCCCCGCCCATCGGGATTCATCCTGCGGTCGTCGATCTCGTGGCTCACCGCTACCGGGAGGCCATGCGGGATTCCACCCAGGCCTGATCCGAGCGGGCCGGTGTGGTCCGCCGGGCGCCTGGCTTGGCGGGAACCACGGGGATTTGAGAGGTCAGTGACCTCTCAAACCGATTTCATTCCGCTGCTGCGTAGGTCATGCGTTTGCTCGGCGGCAGTGGCTCGTTGTGGACGACCACATCGAATTCGCCGCGTATCTCAATGCGGCGGCCATCGCCGTCGGCAAGGTCGAGAGCTTGCGCCCATACCGTCGGGTTGACTTGGAAAACCGAAACACTCTGCTTGGATTCTTTCCCCACATTTCCCACGTTACTCGGTACGGTCGCCGAACGTCATCTGGGGTACCGATAACACTGCTTCGGCCGCTGTCTAAGACGTCTGGGGAGCCGATTCAAACACTGCATTATTTAGCTGTGAGAACTCGGGAGAGTGCGTCGATGACCATGTCGATCTCCTCGGGCGTTATGACCAAAGGCGGCGCCAATCGGATGGTCGAACCGTGGGTGTCCTTCGCCAGAATTCCCTCGGCGAGAAGCGCCTCGCATGCCGCGCGCCCGGTCATCAGATCCGGATCGATATCTATCCCCGCCCACAGGCCGCGGCCCCGGACATCGATCATGCCCTTGTCGGCCAGCCGGCCCAACCCTTCGAACAGGTGCTGCCCCAGCTCGGTGGCAGTGCGCTGCCAGTCACCGGTCGTCAGCATGTCGACGACGGCCCGGCCGGCGGCACATGCCAGCGGGTTGCCGCCGAAGGTGCTGCCATGCTCGCCAGGATGGATGACACCGAGCACGTCGGCGTCGCCGATGACCGCCGACACCGGCACGATCCCGCCGCCGAGTGCCTTGCCCAGAATGTAGAGATCGGGAACGACATCCTCATGCTCGCAAGCGAACGTGGTGCCGGTCCTGCCCAACCCGGATTGGATCTCGTCTGCGATGAACAACATCTGTCGTGCGTCGCAGAGCTGGCGCACCTGCGACAGATATCCAGCAGGCGGAACAACGACGCCGGCTTCGCCTTGGATTGGCTCGATGAGTACGGCCACAGTAGTGTCGTCGATCGCGTCGGCCAAGGCGGGCGGGTTGCCATATTCGACTACCCGGAAGCCCGGCGTAAAGGGACCGAAATTAGTGCGGGCGACCGGATCTGTCGAGAAGCTCACGATACTGATGGTCCGGCCGTGGAAATTGCCGTCCATGACGACGATCGTGGCTTGATCTTCTGGTACGCCTTTTACTTCATAACCCCATTTACGCGCCACCTTCAGCGCGGTTTCGACGGCCTCTGCTCCGGTGTTCATCGGCAGCACGAGATCCTTGCCGGCGAGATCGGCGAGTTCCCTCGCGAACGGGCCGAGCACGTCGTGGTGGAAAGCGCGGCTGGTCAGCGTCACACGCTCGAGCTGTGCACGTACCGCGTCAACGATGCGCGGATGCCGATGGCCGAAGTTCACCGCGGAATACGCGGCCAGGCAATCGAGGTATCGGCGGCCGTCCACGTCGGTCACCCACGAACCGTCACCCTCGGAGATCACGACGGGCAGCGGGTGGTAGTTGTGGGCCGTGCTGCGCTCGGTCAGGGAAATAAGCTCGGCGCTGCGCTGAAGATCGGTCATCGTCGTGCTCCTCGTCTACGTGTGTAGTTCAAGGGTGGCGCATTTGACTCCGCCGCCGGCCTTGAGTAGCTCAGAAACATCGACCGGGACCGGAATGAACCCTCTTTCGGCGAGCTGATCGGCCATCTTCTTGGCCTGCGCCGCCATGACGACGTTCTGCCCATCGCTCGTCGCGTTCAGGCCAAGGTGCATGGCATCCTCTTCGCCGACGACGATTGCGTCCGGGTAGAGCGCGTCGAGTTGCCGGCAGCTGGCGGCAGAGAACGCCGGTGGGAAGTACGCGATCGTGTGTTCATCGAGCACGGTCAGCGCGGTGTCGAGATGATAGAAGCGAGGATCGACCAGGTCGAGCGCGATAACCGGCACACCGAAGACGGAAGCGATCTCCGCCAGTGCCTCCGGGCTGGAACGGAATCCGGTCCCCACCAGGATGTGCTTGCCGGTCCAGGCGAGGTCGCCCTCGCCTTCGTTGATCGCCTGTGGGACATGTACGTCGAATCCGCGGCTGGTCAGCCATTCCCGGTGAACAGGCGCTTCTGGAGTGCGGACTTCTTCGCGGAACCGGGCGCCCAGAGCCCGGCGCCCGAGGACGAACGCTCCGTTTGCGGTGAACACCATGTCGGGCAGGCCCGGAACGGGATCGATGACATCGACTCGATGACCGAGACCCGTGTAGGCCTCGCGCAAGGTCGTCCATTGCGCCACCGCTAAGTCCCTGTCCACCGGCTGCCCCGGGTCCATCCAGGGGTTGATGGCGTAGGTCACGGCGAAATGCGTTGGGGGGCACATGACGTAGTGCCGCGATTCGATGCTGGTCACGTGAAGAACTTAAGCGGCGCCGGTGGTGCAACGCGATACTCGTCTGTTGCATACATGGGGGCGATTTCTTGCGCATTCTGATGCTGACACGCTCGAATCTTGCGTGGGCGAGCCGGTTGCTGGACGATGTCCCAGTGGAACTCGACCAGATCGACCGCCGCATCATCCAACTTCTGATGGCGGACGGGCGGGCCAGTTACGGCACGATCGGCGCTGAGGTCAACCTTTCCGCTCCGGCGGTCAAGCGGCGGATCGACCGGCTCCGCGACCGCGGCGTGATCAGTGGGTTCACCGTGCGGGTTGACCCCGCCGCGACGGGCTGGACCACCGAGGCTTACGTCGAACTGTTCTGTAACCGGAGCACGTCCGGTGCGGAGGTCCTCCGGCGGGTGGAGACATATCCCGAGGTGGTCGAGGCATTCACCGTGACCGGCGATGCCGACACGTTGCTGCATGTCTTCGCTGCCGACATGCAGCACTTCGAGCGCGTTCTGAGTCAGGTCTCGGCCGAGCCGTTTGTAGCGCGAACCCGTAGTGTCCTGGTGTTGTCGCCGCTGTTGCGCCGGGATTTTCTCAGTATGTGAGATGGCGCCTTTGTGGGTGCGCCGCTGCGCGTTCGTGGGCAGGGCCTGGCCTTTCATAATTACACGCATGTTCTTCGTCAAGGCGACACGCCGAGTGGCTTGTGAGAATCTTGTGGTCTGTGTTCCCTGATGTGATGAGAGTGGTTAGGCTCATCCCCTGTGACGTCTGATAGCGGGGAGGTCGGTCACGTGCGTAGTCGCAACAAGACCTGGGCGCCTGTGGTGGGTGGCGTGTTCATCAGCGTGCTCGCGGGTCTTGTTGTGGCGCCTGTCATCGTCCCGGCCGCTGCGGAGCGGAGCTTCCCCACGGAGCAGGACATTGACGACGCGCGCGAGTCCGAGCGTCAG
This sequence comes from Phytoactinopolyspora mesophila, assembly GCF_010122465.1. Lineage (NCBI taxonomy): Bacteria > Bacillati > Actinomycetota > Actinomycetes > Jiangellales > Jiangellaceae > Phytoactinopolyspora > Phytoactinopolyspora mesophila. The sequence continues at coordinate 91,910 of NZ_WLZY01000014.1, forward strand.
GCCGAGCATGCGGTAGCCGCGACAGAGGGACGCCTCGCGTCGATCAACGCCGAACTCGACCAGCTGCGAGTGGATGTCGCCAAGGCGGGTGAGAATTACAACGGCGCCCGGTTGGCTCTCGAGGAGGCCGAAGAAGCCGAGGACAGCAGCCGGCGTAACGCTGAACGCGCCGAGGACCGAGCCGAGGAAGCTCGCGACGTGCTCGGCCAGGTGGTGGCTGCTTCCTACCGGCAAGGCGGCGACCTGGCCCGCATCGGCATCATCTTGTCGGCCGAGGACAGCACCGAGCTCTACGACAGCTTCGCCGCGTTCCGTTCCGTCACGGAGTCACAGGCCGGCGCGTTCCAGCGGGCGACGGTCAAGACCGCGATTGCCGAAGAAGCCGCGGCCGACGCCCAGTTGGCTCTGGAAGAGCGCCAGCGTGCCACGGAAGCGGCGGAGGAAGCGTTCCAAGCTGCCGCGCGGTTGGCCGAACAGCACGAGGCGGCCGCAGCCGCGGCGGAGGCCGAGCGGCAGGAGCTGATCGGCGAACTGGCGGCCGCGCGTGGAACCACTGTGGCCCTCGAAGAAGAGCGTCAGCAAGCGATCGCGGACGAGGAAGCCGCTGAGCGTGAGCGCGAGGCTCGGGAAGACCGGCAAGACCGGGAAGACCGGGAAGAGGTGGAGGACCCGCAGCCAACCACCGAGCCGACCCGGGAGCCGACCAGCGATCCGGACGAAGACTCCGACGAAGACCGAAACGAGCCGACGCCGACCCAGACACCGTCCTCCTCGCCCACACCCACGTCAACCCCGACTCCGACTCCGACACAATCGCCTACGCCCACCCAGACCCCCACGCGCACCCCGACTCCGACGCCCACCCCCACTCCGACACAGCCGCCGCAACAACCTGACGGGGCCGAGGCCGCCATCGAGTACGCCAGGCAGCAGATCGGTAAGCCGTACGAGTGGGGTGGATCCGGTCCACATGGCTTCGACTGCTCCGGATTGACGATGCGCGCCTGGCAAGCCGGAGGCAAGAGCCTTCCGCATTGGAGCGTTGCACAGGCCCAGCAGGTCACCCGGATTCCCTATTCGCAGATCGAGCGCGGAGACCTGATCTTCTGGTCGGACAACGGTCAGGCATCAGGGGTGTATCACGTCGGCCTGTACATCGGTGGCGGGCAGATGATCCACGCTCCCCGCCCGGGCAAGAACGTCGAGGTCCAGAGCGTCTTCTACTGGCGTGACCCGGCTTTCTACGGCCGGGTGTGAATCTGAGCCGAGTCCCGGCCGGATGCGAAGCGGGCCGGAGTGGTGCCCACGTATCGTCTGAAGTGGCGAGTGAAATGGGACTGGTCGTAGAAGCCGGCCGCGAGGGCGACTTCCGACGGGCGTTGCCCGGCCAGCAGCAGCCTGCGCGCGATGTCGATGCGCCGGCCAGTCAGGTACAGATGTGGCGGTAACCCGAAGGACATCGTGAACGAGCGCACCAGGTGCGCCGGATGAGCGTGCAGGTGCTCAGCCGCGTCCGCGAGAGTCAACCCGGTGGTCGTCCGCGCGTCGAGCAGATCGCGTAGCTGCCCGGCGAGGCGCTGCGGGGCGGGCGCGTAGCGGCGGGTCGCCGCCGGAGCCAGGTGGCGCAGATGGCGGCGCAACCTTTCCCGGATGAACGCCAGTCGGCTCTCCGCCTCGAAGGCATCACCTGGATGTGACAGCGACACATGTAGCTGGTGGATCCGGTGCCAGAGAACGGCGTCGTCGAATCCCGGCGAGTCCACGGCCGCGCCGACCAGGCCGCTGCCCAGGACGGACGGCTCCAGGTACAGCACGCGCTTGCGGAACCCGTGCGCGGTGGCCGAGCGGCCGTCGTGGGGCACGTCAGGCGGCAGCACGGTGACCATCGAGCCGGCGGTGCCGTGCTGCTGGCGGTCCAGGTCGAAGCGGATCGCGCCGTCGTCGACGATCAACAGGGTCCACGCGCTGTGAGTGTGGACCGGATAGATGTGATCGACGAAATGCGCATGGAAAACCTCGGCGATGCCGGGCACCGCCGGTCGCCAGGCCGTGGGCCGGCCGCGCTGCGAACCCGCCTCGTCCACGCAAAGAACGTACAAGACCGGCAGGGTTAGCGGCCAGCAGAGTTGAGGCAGGGTTCCGCGGTGCCTTCCGGTGAATCCCGGATGGCGGTGCCCTTTAAGTCAGATTGGCACGAGTAGGAGATGAGTACGGTGGCAGAGCAAATCCGATTCGACACGAAGATCGCCGTGCTGCTGCGCGACGACCTCGAGACCTGGCAGCGGCTCAATGTCACGGCGTTCATGATCAGTGGCGTGGCCAGTGCGGACACCGAGCTGATCGGTGAGCCGTACGAAGACGCGGACGGCACGCGTTATCTCTCCATGTTCCGCCAGCCGGTGCTGATCTTCTCCGGCTCGAAGGAGACGCTCACCAGCGCTCACACCAAGGCGCTCAGCCGCGGTCTGAGATTCGCGGTCTTCACCGCCGACCTGTTCACCACCGGCAACGACCGTGACAATCGGGCCGCTGTACGCGCCGTCGCCCGCGACCAGCTGGACCTGGTCGGGCTGGCGCTTCACGGTCCGAAGAACATGGTTGACAAGATACTCAAAGGTGCCGAACTGCACAGATGAGGCCGACCTCGTCAGTGACTTGCGTTCTTGGCGCGTTCGTAAGAAGCGCGGATCTCCTCCTCAGCGGCGGCCCGGTCTACCCACGACGCCCCTTCCACCGACTTGCCGGGCTCGAGATCCTTGTACACCTCGAAGAAGTGCTGGATCTCGAGGCGATCGAACTCGGGCAGATCGCCGATGTCGATGAACGGGTCTTTGCGAGGATCGTCCGACGGCACACACAGCACTTTGTCGTCGCCCCCGGCCTCGTCCGTCATCCGGAACATGGCTATTGCCCGGCAGCGGATCAAGCAGCCCGGGAAGGTCGGCTCTTCGATGAACACCAGGGCGTCGAGCGGATCACCGTCCAACCCGAGAGTGTTGTCGATGAAGCCGTAGTCGTGTGGGTAGCGTGTTGACGTGAACAGCCTCCTGTCGAGCCGGATCCGGCCGGTGTCGTGATCCATCTCGTACTTGTTCCGGCTGCCTGCCGGGATCTCGATGGTGACGTCGAACTCCACGGTCGCGCCCTTCTGGTTGCCGCTGCTGCTCATGATGCCAGTGTCCCGTACCTTGGCACATGACGGATCATTGGTGGGTGTTCTGTTCGTCACCATCTTGTGAGTTGCCACGATGAGCAATGAGAACGGTCCGCCCGGGCGGGCCCGATTCCGGCGCGCCAAGCCTCGTCGTGTCAAGTTGTGGGTCGCCGTTTCCGTCGCGGCCACAGCTGTGTTGGTCAGCGCGGTGCTGGTGGGCACCGGCCAGCTGACGCCCACGGATGGCCCCCCGAAGGCGTCGCAGCAGCTCGACAAGGCTCTGGCGGCATCGTGGGAGCCGGCCGAGGCAGTGCTGGCGGCTGCCGGACCGGATGCCGACACCGGCGCCGATCTCAGCAACCGGCTCGCGTCGCTGGCCGGAGCGTCCGAGCTCGGGGGAAACGTCGGGGCCGTCGTGATCGACTTGGGATCCGGAGCCACGATCTACGAGTCCAACGCCACGGATGCGTTCGTCCCGGCCAGCACCATGAAAATCCTCACGTCGGTGGCTGTTCTGGACGTGCTTGGCCCTGACCACCGGTTCGAGACCAAGACCGTGCTGGTCGACGACGACGCGGGAGAGGTCACCATCGCACTCGTCGGCGGGGGCGACCCGATGCTGGCCTCCACCGACGACGGCGCCGTGAGCGCTGCCTCCGCGAGCCTCGAAGGGCTGGCCGCCGCTACCGCGGAAGCGGTGGCCGAGACAGGCGCCGAGTCGGTGCGGCTGACCTTCGACGACAGCCTGTTCACCGGTCCGGCCATCGATCCCGACTGGCTGCCAACCTACGTTCCCAATGGCGTTGTCGCCCCAGTGAGCGCATTGGCCGCCGATGGCGGCCGGATCCGAGCGGGGTTTCGCGACCGCGCTGACGATCCTGCCCTGAGCGCCGCCGAACTCTTCGCCGGCTTTCTCGCCGATCACGACGTCCCGGTGGCGGACGCGTCGCCAGAGCGGACCGACGCCGGAGCCGATCTTCCCGAGCTGGCAGCTGTCGCGTCGCCGCCACTGTCCGCGATCGTGGAGCACGTGATGCGTACCAGTGACAACGACGCCGCCGAGGTCCTGGGCCGGCACGTGGCGTTGGGCCTCGGGCGTCCTGCGACGTCGAACGAAGCTGGTGAGGCCACCGTCGAGGTGCTAGCCGGGCTCGGCATCGAGCCCGGCGGACTGGACATCCGTGACGGCAGCGGGCTAGCCCGTGGAAACGCGGCCACAGCTGCTGCCCTGACTAGTGCGCTCGGTCGGGCGGCTGATCCGGACCACCCGGATCTACGCACCGTGCTGGCCGGGCTGCCGGTGGCCGGCTTCACCGGGACGCTGGCGGAGCGTGCGCCGGACGGGAGCGCCGGATACGTTCGCGCCAAGACCGGTACGCTCACCGGCGTGCACAGCCTGGCCGGTCTGGCCGTGGCACCCGACGGCGCGGCGTACATATTCGCCATCCTGGCCGACGACGCTGACGACGCACTTGCCGCGCGGGCAGCGCTGGACCGGTTCGCCGCCGCCCTCGTCTCCTGAAACGCTGGCATCTAGGCACAGCAGGTGGTCGAGGAACCGGCTCTCACGTAGCGTGAAGGCATGTCGACTCGCGATTCGGGCCCTGAGCTCGTCGATTGGGATCTTGCTGCCAGGACGGGCAAACGCCTTGCCGGGTCGGGGCCTCAGGTCAATGCCATGGAAGCCCAGGAAACCGTCGCGGAACTGCATAGGTTCGCGAGCAAGGCCGAAGGCTATGTCCAGGAGGTGACCGGTCTCGACGGGTCTGCTGTGGTCGCGCCGGTCATGGTCGTCGACCGTGGAGGTTGGGTGACGGCCAACACCGAGAGTCTGCGGACCGTCGTCGCTCCGCTGACCGAGAAGATCCACGAAGCCCGGCAGGGCCGCAGCTTCGGACCGCTCGACTACATCGGTCCCAAAGCCACTGGGATGGAGACGGGAGCTTTCCTGGCTTTCATCGCCGGCCGGGTGCTGGGACAGTTCGACCCGTTCTACAACGGCGCCAACGCAGCGGCTGAGTCAGGGCGGCTGCTGCTGGTCGCGCCCAACGTCGTGCACGTCGAGCGCGAGCTCGACGTTGTGCCCCGCGATTTCCGGCTGTGGGTGTGCCTGCATGAGGAGACCCACCGCGTGCAGTTCACCGCGGTGCCGTGGCTCCGGGAGCACCTCAAGGCGGAGATCAAGGAGTTCGTGGCGTCCACCCAGGTGGACGCCAGCGTCCTGACCGCAAATGTCCGAGAAGTCCTCCAAGCCTTGATCCGCGCGGTGCGGGGGGAGGGCGATGGACTGAACCTCTTGGATGTTCTACAGACGCCGGAGCAGAAGGCGATCGTCAAGCGCGTCACCGCGTTGATGTCGTTGCTGGAGGGGCACGCCGACGTCGTGATGGATCGCGTCGGACCGGAGGTCATTCCCACCGTCGACACCATCCGGCGGCGTTTCCAGCAGCGCCGCCGCGGGAACTCCGGCGTTGACCGCGCTGTGCGACGGGTGCTGGGAATGGAGGCGAAGATGCGTCAGTACCGCGACGGCGCCGCCTTCGTCAACGCGGTCGTCGAGCTCGTCGGCATGGACGGATTCAACCGGATCTGGGAATCTGCGGAGACGCTGCCCACGCCGGGGGAGATCGCAGAACCGCGGCAATGGGTCGACCGGGTACACGGAAGCGCGGCGTGAGTGGTTGAACGTCGAGGGGACGCGCCGCATCTGCTCGTACGGCGCGCCGTTCGCGATGAGCTGGCTGATGTTCTCAATGAGCACGCGTCGGTCGCTGCCCGCCGCGAGGCGTCTCTGGAACGCCCGTGCGTCCTGGTCGCCTGCTCCGGTGGCGCCGACTCGCTATCACTCGCGGCTGCCCTGGCGCATGAGGCTCCGCGAGCCGGGATCCTCGCGGGCGGGGTGAGCGTCGATCACGGTCTGCAGGAAGGTTCGGCGCATCGGGCCCGCGCGGTGGCGGCCGCGCTGGCGGGTATGGGCCTCGAGCCGGTCGAGACGGTGCACGTACGCATCGGTCGCAGTCCGGCCGGTCCGGAAGCCAGCGCACGCTCCGCGCGATACGCAGTGCTCGACCATGCGGCCACCCGGCACGGAGCCGATGCGGTGTTCCTCGGGCACACGTTGGAGGATCAGGCAGAGACAGTTCTGCTCGGCCTGGCCCGGGGGTCGGGGGCGCGTTCGCTGGCGGGGATGGCAACGCGGCTCGGACTGTACAGGCGTCCTTTGTTGCGCCTGTCTCGAGGGATCGTCCGGGCTGCCGTCCCACCCGGATTGGAGCCATGGGAAGACCCCCACAACGTGGACCCCGCTTATGCCCGTGCCCGGGTGCGGCACCGTGTGCTGCCGGTTCTGGAGAAAGAACTCGGGCCCGGTATCACCGCCGCGCTGGCCCGCACCGGTGAGTTGCTCCGGGCCGATGCCGAGGCCTTGGATGTGCTCGCTGATCAGGCGCTGCAAGCCGCCACTCGGCCGGCTCCCGGATCGTCGCCGGGTTCGGCGTATGACATCGGTCACCTTTCGGGCCTGCCGCAAGCAGTGCGCTGGCGGGTGCTGCGCACGGCCGCGATCTCGGCGGGCTGCCCGCCTACCGACCTGACCGCCGCGCACGCAGAGGCGGTTGACAAGCTGCTCACGGCGTGGCACGGGCAGAAAGGGGTGGACTTGCCCGGCGCCGTCAGGGCGAGCCGGCGACGCGGCGTCCTGACCTTCGGGCCGCTCCCAGGGTCCTGATCCGGGCACCGGTTTCGGGCCGGCATGTCACTCCCGGCAGACTGGGAGCGGCACCGTATGGCAGGCTTCTTTTCGTGGATCCGCAGCATATTGACGGCGATCTCGAGAAGGTCGTCCTTTCCGAGCAGGAAATCCAGAGTCGGCTGGCCGAGATGGCCGCGGACATCCAGAGAGACTACGAGGGCAAGGACGTACTGCTCGTAGGCGTGCTCAAGGGTGCGGTCATGGTGATGGCCGACTTGTCTCGCCACCTTTCACGTCACGTCGAGATCGACTGGATGGACGTCTCCTCATACGGCTCAGGCACCCGCTCCAGTGGTGTTGTGCGGATTATCAAGGATCTGGACGCGGACATCTCCGGGCGCCATGTCCTCGTGGTCGAGGACATCATCGACACCGGCCTCACGCTCTCGTGGCTGGTCTCCAATCTCCGGTCCCGGGGGCCCGCTTCGGTGGAGATCTGCACCATGTTGCGCAAGCCGGAGGCGGCGAAGACCGACGTGGACGTGAAGTACGTCGGTTTCGACATCCCGAACTCGTTCGTCGTGGGTTACGGACTTGATTACGCCGAGCGATACCGCAATCTCCGGGTCGTCGCGACCCTCGCGCCCCATATGTATTCGTGACGTGCGGGTAAGGCCCTGTGCGAATGGTCGCGGCAATGCTGTGCAGGGTATCGTCGTAACGATCCGACACCTTGGGATGTGTGCGGCCTACCGCTATGTCGTGCCAGCCGGAGGTGGACCCGACTCAGCAGGAGGAACGGGGTCCTGACCCCGCATCATGAACGCTAAGCGATTTCTCCGACCGGCGATATGGTTCATCATGTTCGTCCTCGTGGCGGTCATGCTGAACAACTTCCTGTCCAATGGCGACAGCCCGGAGCATGTCGATACTGCCCGCGCGATACATGAGGTCGAGGACGGCAATGTCTCGTCGGCCTTGATCATCGGTGGTGACGTCCAGCGGATCGAGCTGACCCTCAACGACGGCGAAGAGATCTGGGCGTACTACGTCGAGGGTCAGGACCTCGAACTCGAGAGTGAGCTGCGCCAGCAGGCCCGCGACGGCACATTGGCCGAGGGCTACGACGTCGACATTCCGCAGTCCAACCCATGGATGGCGGTGCTGGGTACGGTCCTGCCGCTGCTGCTGCTCGTCGCGCTGATCATCTTCTTCATCAGCCGCATGCAGGGCGCCGGCGGGCGGATGATGCAGTTCGGTAAGAACAAGGCCAAGCTCGCCTCGAAGGACGCGCCGAAGACGACGTTCGCCGACGTCGCCGGTGCCAACGAGGCCATCGAAGAACTGCACGAGATCAAAGAGTTCTTGCAGGAGCCCGCGAAGTTCCAGGCCGTCGGGGCCAAGATTCCCAAGGGTGTTCTGCTCTACGGCCCGCCCGGCACCGGTAAGACACTGCTCGCCCGGGCTGTCGCCGGTGAAGCCGGTGTGCCGTTCTACTCGATCTCGGGTTCGGACTTCGTCGAGATGTTCGTCGGTGTAGGTGCTTCGCGGGTCCGTGACCTCTTCAAGGAGGCCAAGGAGAACGCACCGGCCATCGTCTTCGTCGACGAGATCGACGCCGTCGGGCGGCACCGTGGCGCCGGCATGGGCGGCGGGCACGACGAGCGTGAGCAGACGCTGAACCAGCTTCTCGTGGAGATGGACGGCTTCGACGTCAAGACCAACGTGATCTTGATCGCGGCTACCAACCGGCCGGACATTCTCGACCCGGCGCTGCTGCGGCCGGGCCGGTTCGATCGCCAGATCACCGTGGCCGCTCCTGATCTCGACGGCCGGCGCAAAATCCTCGAGGTCCACGCCCGTGGCAAGCCGCTGGCACCTGATGTCGACCTCATGACGGTCGCTCGCCGTACGCCGGGTTTCAGCGGTGCTGACCTCGCCAACGTGTTGAACGAAGCCGCGCTGCTGAGTGCCCGCAACGACGCCAAGGTCATCACGCCCAAGTTCATGGACGAAGCGATCGATCGGGTCATCGCGGGTCCGCAGAAGAGTTCGCGGCTGATGAAGGACGAAGAGAAGCGCATCACCGCATACCACGAGGGCGGCCACGCTCTGGTAGCGGCGGCGCTGCACCACACCGACCCCGTTCACAAAGTGACGATCCTGCCCCGCGGCGGTGCGCTCGGCTACACCATGGTGCTGCCTGACGAGGACAAGTACTCCACCACGCGCAACGAGATGCTCGACCAGCTCGCCTACATGATGGGCGGGCGAGCAGCCGAAGAGCTCGTGTTCCACGACCCCACAACCGGCGCGGCCAACGACATCGACAAAGCCACCACCTTGGCCCGGCGGATGGTGACCCAGTACGGCATGACCGAGCGGCTGGGTGCCATCAAGTTCGGCTCCGACAGCTCCGAGCCGTTCCTCGGCAAGGAGATGGGCCATCAGCGCGACTACTCCGAAGAGGTCGCGGGGCAGGTGGACGAAGAGGTCCGCAAGCTGATCGAGACCGCCCACCAAGAGGCGTTCGACATACTTGTGGAGAACCGCGACATCCTCGACTCGCTGGTGGTCGCGTTGCTCGAGCGTGAGACCCTCAACAAGGAAGAGGTCGCCGAACTCTTCCTGGAGGTCCGCAAACTCGGGCGTCGCCCGGCCTGGACCGGGTCAGCCACACGTAAGCCGTCCGAGCTCGGTCCTGTCGATGTTCCGGTGAAGATCTCCAGCAACGGCTCCGAAGCAGACCACAGCGAAGAAACGGCCACAGTGGGAGCCGACCAGCCTAGCCTCGGTGGGAGCGGGTCGGCCGACGAGACATCCGGGAGCTGATCTCGTGGGCGAGGTTCCGGCGCGCGCTCAGGCCGCGGGCGGCGCGTTCGATCACGCGAGGGTCGAACAAGCCGTCCGCGAACTCCTTGCGGGCATCGGCGAGGACCCCGAGCGTGAAGGGCTACTGGACACGCCCGCCCGGGTAGCCCGCGCCTATGAGGAGATGTTCCGTGGCCTCGGCCAGGACCCAGCACAGGCTTTGACCACGACTTTCGAGCTCGGGCACGACGAACTCATCCTGGTCAAGGACATCGAGCTGGCCTCCATGTGTGAGCATCACCTGGTGCCGTTCTACGGGTATGCCCACGTCGGCTACATCCCGGGTGACGACGGCCGGATCACCGGCCTGTCGAAGCTGGCCCGGCTGGTAGACGTGTTTGCCAAGCGGCCCCAGGTTCAAGAGCGGCTGACCACCCAGGTGGCGGACTCTATGGTGGACCTGCTCAAGCCGACCGGAGTCATCGTGGTCGTCGAGGCGGAACACCTGTGTATGACGATGCGCGGGGTCCGCAAGCCCGGATCCAAGACCGTCACGAGCGCCGTACGCGGGCAGTTGCGTGATCCTGCGACGCGTTCGGAAGCAATGAGCCTGATCATCGGCCGGTAGCCGTGCCGGTAGGCCGTTCTGGCTCGGCTGCCGCGGTGGCTGTGGCTGCCGTCGCGGTTGCTTGTTCGGTCAACCAGTCGCGCATCACGCCCAACACCCGGGCGACCTCGCGGCTGGCGCCAGGGCTCTCGATCTCATGGAAAGGCTGCACCTTGATCGATCCATGGGGAGTGCTCAGCCGGACGTATCGAGCCAGGCTCGCTGATGGTGAAAGTCGAAGCCGAATGTGATGCAGGCCAGCACGGATCCAGAACCATCGGTCCGGACAGCTGTCGCCGATGATCCGGGTCATGGTCTCGCCCGCGGTTTTCGGATCGCCCTCCGGATGCCACATCTCATACCTCGGCATGTCTGGTGAGCGGAGCATCCCTGCCTCATCCCGCAACCACAGGGCCAAGGCCTCGAAGGTGGCCGGCTCGTCGGCCACACCGATGTCAATGACGTCAACTGGCACCGGTGCGCCCAGGAGATTTGCGGCCGCCAAGCCCTCGAAGCGATATTCCAGCCTGGACATCCAGGTCAAGTACTCCCATGCGGCGGCCGCTTCGCATGCTCCTATCGGCTCCGCGGCCTGGCGCTCGATCGCCGCCCTGACATCGGCGTTCAACAACTCGAGGTCGACCCGAAGTTGTCGCCCGGCGGCAGCCAGCACTATTTCTAGCGTCGCTATCGTCGGAACACGACGCCCGCGTTCGTAGTGCGACAACGTGTACCGGCTGATACCCGCACGGGCGGCCAGCTCGACCTGTGTCAGGCCGGCGGAGTGCCGGGCTTCGAGGATCAAGGAGGCCGCTTCCATGCCCCGAGCATGCCGGTCTGCCACGGCATCGGCCAAGGGCTTGTCGCTAGCCTGTGGATAACTCGTGAGACCTGGCTACCGCACTTCGAAGTCGGTGACACGGAGGCCAACAGTTGGCGTCTATGTCACCGAACCCGAAGGGGTGTGTGTCTCACTCCGGTGTCGCACGACCCGCAGCTGTCTACCTGGACATGTCTGCTGGGTATGTCTGCTGGGGTCGGGTCAGAGGATGGGGGCAGGTGTATAGGCTGCGGCTTCGGGGTAAGCCGCCGCGACGTCCTCTACCCGTTGGAGGACCTGCGCGACCTGGGTGGTGGCTGCGCCAGTGAAGGTCAGCGGGGAGCCGACCAGCGCGTCGAGCTGGTCGTGGCTGATGTTCAGACGAGTGTCGGCCGCCAGCCGGTCGAGGAGGTCGTTGCGTTCTGCGCCACGCTCACGCATGTCTAGTGCGACATCCACGGCGTGCTTCTTGATCGCTTCATGGGCGGTCTCGCGCCCGACACCTGCCTTGACGGCCGCCATCAGGACGGCCGTGGTGGCCAGGAAGGGCAGGTAGCGGTCGAGTTCGCGGCCGATGACGGCGGGGTATGCGCCGAACTCGTCCAGCACGGTCAGGAAGGTCTCGAACAGCCCGTCGACAGCGAAGAAGCCATCGGGCAATGCGACCCGGCGGACCACCGAGCAGAAGACGTCGCCTTCGTTCCATTGAGCTCCCGAGAGCTCCGCTGCCATTGACGCATATCCGCGAAGTACGACGGCGAGGCCGTTGACCCGTTCACAGGAGCGGGTGTTCATCTTGTGCGGCATCGCGCTGGAGCCCACCTGACCGGCCTGGAAACCTTCGGTGGCGAGTTCGTGACCGGCCATCAACCGGATGGTGACCGCCAGGCTGGACGGACCGGCTGCCACCTGGACGAGCGCCGACAATACGTCGTGGTCGAGCGAGCGGGGATAGACCTGGCCGACGCTACTCAACACCCGGGTGAAGCCGAGGTGAGCCGCGATCCGGTGCTCGAGTTCGGCCAAGCGCGCCGGGTCGCCGCCAAGGAGGTTCAGCATGTCCTGGGCGGTGCCGACCGGGCCCTTGATCCCCCGCAGCGGATAGCGGCTGATCAACTCGTTCACCCGCTCGTATGCCACGAGCAGTTCGTCGGCCGCGGTGGCGAAACGCTTGCCCAACGTGGTGGCTTGGGCGGCAACGTTGTGGCTGCGCCCGGCCAGGACCAGGTCTGAGTATTCGCCGGCCCTGGCTGCCAGCCGCACGAGTGTCGAGACCATCCGGTCACGGACGTGCTCCAGAGACAGCCGGATCTGTAGCTGTTCGACGTTCTCTGTGAGATCGCGGCTGGTCATGCCTTTGTGGATATGCTCATATCCGGCGAGGGCGTTGAACTCCTCGATCCGCGCCTTGACGTCGTGCCGGGTGATCCGCTCGCGGGTAGCGATGCTCTCGAGATCTACATCGTGAAGTACCGCCTCGTAGGCGTCGATGGCGCCCTCGGGGACCTCCACACCGAGGTCGCGCTGGGTACGCAAGACCGCCAACCAGAGCTGACGCTCCAGAACGACCTTCTGTTCTGCCGACCAGAGCCGGGTGAGTTCTGGTGAGGCGTAGCGGGCGGCGAGGACATTGCGAACGACTGATTTCTCGGGCACGACGCCTATTCTCCCGTACCGAGTTCCGAGCAGCGGATACGGTGCCGATGTCGGCACCGATCGTGGGTAAGGTCGTGAGGACACAGGTATCTGAAGTCGTCACAGCCGGACGAAAGGGCAAAGCGCGTGAACCGTCCGATTCGCATCGGTGTCCAGATTCAGCCGCAGCACGCGGACTACAAGCGGATCCGTATGGCGGTGGTCGAAGCTGAGGAAACTGGCGTTGACATCATCTTCAACTGGGACCACTTCTTCCCCCTCAGCGGCGACTCCGAAGGTCTGCACTTCGAGTGCTGGACCATGCTCGGTGCCTGGGCCGAGTTGACGAGTCGCGCCGAAATCGGCGCCCTCGTCACCTGCAACAGCTATCGAAATCCCGATCTGCTGGCTGACATGGCGCGTACCGTCGATCACATGAGCAACGGCCGGCTGATCCTCGGCATCGGCGCCGGCTGGTTTCAGCGAGACTACGACGAGTACGGCTACGAATTCGGCACACCGGGCACTCGGCTGGCCGACCTCGCGCAGGCGCTGCCCCGGATTCGTGCCCGGTGGCGCAAGCTCAATCCGCTTCCCACACGCAACATCCCGATCCTCATCGGGGGTGGTGGCGAGCGTAAGACATTACGAATGGTCGCCGAGCACGCCGATATCTGGCACAGCTTCTCGGACGTGAACGCGTTGGTCCGTAAGAGCCGGATTCTGGCCGACCACTGCGTAGATGTGCGCCGCGACCGGAACACCATCGAGAGGTCAGTAGCGGTGCCTGCCCTCGGCAAGACCCCTCCGGCGTCGTTTGCCCGCCCGCTGATCGAATCCGGCGCCACATTGTTCACCATCGGCGTATCGGGGCCGGACTTCAACCTGGATTCGGTGCGCGAGTGGGTGGCCTGGCGTGATCAATACAACGCAGCCAACCGATAGAGTGCGGTCAGAGACATGATCGCCAGGCGCGTTATCGAGGGCTTGGTGCTGCCTCGATGATGTAGAAGCCCACCTTTGGTGGGAGCGGCACAAACCGGGTGATCTCGAATCCCGCGCCCGCGCACAGTTCGGTGAATTCCGCTCGCGTGCGCTCGCGGCCCCCGAGGTTCACGAGCATGTTGAGATCGCTGAGGTATATACCGGGCCGGGCATCCGGTGGCACTACATCTGGCAGAACTGGCTCGATGATCAGCAGCCGGCCATGTTCGGGTGCGGCGGCACGGCAGTTCCGAAGGATCAGGCTCGCGTCGGCGTCGTTCCAGTCGTGGACGATGCTCTTGAGTAGATAGAGGTCTGCTCCGTGAGGCACGCTGTCGAAGAAGTCTCCATGTTCGACACCAGCTCTTCGCGCGAGTCCAGCCTCGTCGAGCGTGTCAGGAGCCTGAGCGGCGCCGCTGGGGGTGTCGTACACCGTGCCGTGGAGGTGCGGATGGCTGGTCAGAATGGCTGATAACAGCGTTGCGTCGCCTCCTCCAACATCAACGACGGTCTCGTAGCTGCCGAAGTCGTAATGTCCGGGCAGCGTGGCACCAACGGCACGGGTGGCCTGACTCATCGAGGTGTTGAACAAGGCGGAAAGCTCTGGCTGCCCGGCCAGATGGTCGAAGAAGGGCGCGCCAAAGACATCGTTGAACTGGGGTTCGCCGGTCTGCATCGCGGTGTCCAGCCGGTTCCATGCGCCCAGCATCACGGGATCGGTGAACATTCGGGCGAAGCCATGCAGTGAGGCAGGGTGATCGCGGCGCAGCAGGTTCCCGGCTTCGGTAAGCGCGAACTGATCTGATTGGTCTTCGGCGCACAACCCCAGCGCGGCCAGTGCCCGAAGCAGTCGAGTCATCGACTGGGACGGTACGCCGCATCGCTCGGCGACGTCCTCGGCCGCGGTCGGGCCATCACCTAGCGTGTCGGGGACGCCCATGCGGGTCGCGGTAGCGATGACCTGAGCTGCCATGCCACCGAGAATGGAGCGCATGGCAGTGGTCCGAGCGTCGGCTGTACGAACTGTTTGCTCGGAAGCGGGCGGCTGATTCATATCCAGGTCCCCATCGTCGGGTGCTAGAGCCGGCCCGCATCGATGATGCGGGCCAAGAACTGCCTGGTGCGTGCTTCGATCGGATCGCCGAGTACCTGCGCGGGCGGGCCATGTTCGAGGACAACACCTTGGTCGAGGAAACACACGTGATCGGCCACCTGTTTGGCGAACCCCATCTCGTGGGTGGCCATGAGGATGGTCATACCTTGCTCGGCCAGTTCCCGGACGAGACGCAGGACATCTCCGACCAGTTCGGGGTCCAGCGCGCTGGTGATCTCATCCAGGAGCAGCAGCCGCGGATCGGTGGCCAGGGCCCGGACAATGGCCGCTCGCTGCTGCTGGCCTCCGGACAGCCGGTCGGGGTACTCACCAGCTTTGTCGCTCAGTCCAACTCGCTGGAGCAGTTCGCGGGCGCGTTCCTCGGCCTCATCCCGGGATGCGCCGTGGACCACGCGGGGGGCGAGAGTGATGTTGTCCAGGACGGTCATGTGTGGGAATAGGTTGTAAGCCTGAAACACCACGCCGATCCGCCGGCGAACGTGATCGGGGTCGACCCGAGGATCGGTGATGTCCTCACCATCGAGGCTGATCACGCCGTCGTCGATCACCTCGAGCAGGTTGACGCAGCGCATGAGTGTCGACTTGCCGGACCCGGACGATCCGATCACGGTCACGACTTGATGCTCGGCGACGTCCAGGCTGATGCCACGCAGCACCTGATGGTCCCCGAAGAACTTGACGACCCCGTCGATGGACAACACAGGCATGCGCGGACTCACACCAGACCTCCGGCTTGCTGGCGGCGAGCCGCCCGATTGGTCACCCAGTCCGCGATCCGCGCCGAAGGTACAGCCAACAGGACGAAAAGCAGCCCGGCCATCACATAGGGGGTGAAGTTGAACGTCTGCGCGACCTCGATCTGGGCACGCCGGATGGCATCCACCGCGCCGAGTACCGAGATCAGCCCCACGTCCTTCTGGAGTGCCACGAAATCATTGAGCAGCGGCGGTGTGACTTTGCGGACCGCTTGTGGCAAAACGACGATCCGCATGGTCTGCCGGTAGGTCAGGCCGAGCGAACGAGCCGCCGAGCGCTGGCTCGGATGGACCGCTTCGATTCCGGCTCGGAACACCTCCGCGACATACGCCGAGTAGGTGAGCACTAGCGCGATCGTCCCGAGCACAGCGGCACTGCTGGGCACCCAGTCGAGCCGCAGCGCCGGCAAACCGAACCCCACGAGGTACAACACGATCAGCAGCGGCATGCCGCGGAACAGATCCGTGTAAAGGGTGGCCATCAGCCGCAAAGGAAGAAAGATCGGCCCGCGCAACGTCCGTAAGAGCGCCAGCGCGAGCGCAACCACGACCACCGCCACGGCGGCCACCACCAGGACTCGGATATTCAGCCACAGTCCTTCGAGGACAGTCGGCAGGACCTCCCAGCCGTACGAGAAGTCGAAAAACGTAGCTCTGGTCCGCTCCCAGCCGGGTGCGTTGGTGACCGTGAGATAGGCGACAACGGCGAACACGAGTGTGCTGAGCAGGGCGACCGCCGTCGATCGCCTGGCCCGCGACTGGCGGTACTGCCGCCGTTTCTGCTCGAGCTCGCTCGGCTCGAACGTGGATGTGGTACTCAACTAGCCGTCAGGATAGTTCTGGCGCGTCGGCTACCTCGGCCAGCCATTCCTGCTTGAGAGCGTCGAGCGTGCCGTCTTCGCGCAGGGAGTCCACGGCCTGGGTGACACACTCGGTGAGCGCGCTGTCCTTGTCCAGCAGTAGACCGAACTGCTCCGGCTCGCCGCCGGCGTCCGGCAGCTGGCCGACGATCACACCGTTTTCGATCTCTACTGCTGTCATGTAGAACGCAGTGGGCAAGTCGACTACGAGTCCGTCGATCTGGCCGTTGTCCAGGGCGAGCTTGGCGTCGTCGTTGGTGTTGAAGACCGACGGTTCGTTGTCGAGTTCGATGGCGGATTCCAGCGCCTGCAGGCTCGTGGTGCCCACTTGGGCGCCCAGGCGCAGGTCACGGAGCTCTTCGAGCGAAGCCGCGTCCGCGGCCGGGTTGCCCTCGACGGCGATCACCGTCTGGGCGACGTCGTAGTACGACGACGAGAAGTCCACGGCGGCCTTGCGCTCTTCGGTGATGGAGAACTGGCTGACGGCGAAGTCGAAGTCTTTCGGCCCGGGCTGGATGGCGGCATTGAAGTCGACCCGAGTCCAGGTGACGTCGTCAGCGGTGAAGCCGAGCCGTTCGGCCACCGCATACGTCACCGCGCCTTCGAAACCTTCGCCGTTCTCCGGTTCGTTGCCGACGATCCACGGCTCGTAGGAGGGTTGTCCGGTCGCGGGGGTCAGGGTGCCGGGCGTCAGTGTCTCGAGGCTTTCCGGCGTGCACTGATCATTTTCGTCTACTGTGGAGTCGGCCGCGTCGTCGCCGGACGATGCGGCGGTCCCGTCGTCGTCGGACCCGCAGGCGGCGACGAGTAGCAGTGCGGTTATCGGCAGACTGGCAAGAAAAGCTCGAGACAAACGTGGCATACCGGAGATGGTATCTGGCATGTCCAAATACTGGTCCACTGGTTTCGAATTTCGAGAATTTGCGATGCGCGGAGACGAGCACCCGGGAGGAGTGGGACGGGCGTCGTCCCTGCTTTGGGCGGCCGTTCAGGCCAGCCGGTACGCTGCGATGCGTGACTGCACCGCCGCTTCCGGGCTACCGGCACGTCTACTCGGGCAAAGTCCGTGACTTATACGAGCCCGAGGACGACAACAGCAGGCTGTTGATCGTCGCCAGCGACCGGATCTCCGCGTATGACTACGTGCTCGCTTCGCCGATTCCCGACAAGGGACGCGTCCTCACCGCGATGTCGTTGTGGTGGTTCGAACAACTTGCCGATGTGCTGCCGAACCACGTCGTGTCCGCCGACGTTCCGGACGCCGTGGCCGGGCGCGGCGTCCTGGTGGAAAAGCTCACGATGGTGCCGGTGGAGTGCATCGCACGTGGGTATCTGACCGGTTCCGGGCTGGTCGAGTACCGGCAGAGCGAAACCGTGAGCGGCATCGCGCTGCCGGCCGGTCTGGTCGACGGCTCCCGGCTCGACGAGCCGATCTTCACACCGACGACGAAGGCGGAGATCGGCGAACACGACGAGAGCGTGGACTTCTCTTACGTGGAGAAGGCCGCCGGTACGGAACTCGCGAACAAGCTACGGCAGCTGACCCTGGAGATCTATTCACGCGGTGAGGCGATTGCCCGTCAACGTGGCATCGTCCTCGCCGACACGAAGGTCGAGTTCGGACTGCGCGCCGACGGCACGGTGGTGCTGGCCGACGAAGTCCTGACGCCGGACTCCTCGCGGTTCTGGCCGCTCGACTCGTGGCAGCCGGGCCGCGCTCAGCCGTCGTTC
Organism: Phytoactinopolyspora mesophila; assembly: GCF_010122465.1. NCBI lineage: Bacteria > Bacillati > Actinomycetota > Actinomycetes > Jiangellales > Jiangellaceae > Phytoactinopolyspora > Phytoactinopolyspora mesophila. Next base: position 110,072 of record NZ_WLZY01000014.1, read on the forward strand.
GACAAGCAGTTCGTACGCGATTGGCTCACCTCGGCATCGTCGGGCTGGAACCGCGCGAGCGGTGAGCCTCCTCCGCCGCTGCCCGATGAGATAGTGCAGCGCACCCGCGCGCGCTATGTCGAAGCCTACGAGCGCCTGACCGGTCACGCGTTCGTTTGACGTATCCTTGCTGTGCCCAAGTCTCTTAAGCCGCGCAAGGAGCGTCTGCCCGTGGCACGTGTCGTCGTCGACGTCATGCTCAAGCCCGAAATCCTCGACCCTCAAGGCAAAGCCGTACACGGTGCCCTGAACCGCCTGGGCTTCGACGGTGTTGCCGCGGTGCGGCAGGGGAAGCGGTTCGAAATCGAACTCGAGGGGATAGCCACCCCTGAGGTGGTCGCAGAGATCGAGCGAGCCGCGTCCACGCTGCTTTCCAACCCGGTCATCGAAGACTTCTCGCTAAGAGTCGAACCGTGACCGCTGGTATCAGAGCGGCGAGGCGACAAGCGCGGGACGAACGAGGAGCCCGAGCGTGAAAATCGGAGTCGTGACTTTCCCAGGTTCGCTGGACGACAGCGATGCCATCCGCGCGGTGCGGATCGCCGCTGGCGACGCTGTCTCGCTGTGGCACGGAGACGCCGACCTCAAGGGTGTGGATGCGATAGTCCTGCCTGGTGGCTTCTCATACGGCGACTATCTGCGGTGCGGCGCGATCGCCCGGTTCGCCCCGATCATGGAGCCGCTGATCGATGCCGCCCGGGGTGGCATGCCGGTGCTCGGGATCTGCAATGGCTTCCAGGTGCTGTGCGAAGCTCACCTCCTGCCGGGCGCTCTTGTGCGCAACGACCACCGCAAGTTCGTCTGCCGTGACCAGAAGCTGCGGATCGAGGACGCCTCTACACCCTGGACCTCGGCCTACAGCGAGGGCCAGGAGATCGTCATCCCGTTGAAGAACGGTGAGGGTGGTTTCGTGGCCGACGATTTCACCCTCGACCGCCTCGAAGCCCAGGGACAGGTTGTCGCGCGATACCTCGACTGCAACCCCAACGGCTCGTACCGCGAGATCGCAGGTGTCCGCAATGAACGCGGCAACGTGGTCGGCCTGATGCCGCATCCGGAACACGCGGTCGAGGCGCTGACCGGGCCGAGCACTGACGGTCTCGGCTTCTTCACCTCGGTACTGGAGTCGGTGCTGGCGGCATGACCGGAACGGCGAGGCGACGAGCGAGGGCCGAGTGAGGAGTTCCGAGCGTGACCATTGACACCGTTGACAACGCGACAAAGACACCTGACCTGGTTCAGCCGTGGAAAGAACTCGGTCTGAAGGAAGACGAGTACCAGCGCATCCGTGACATCCTCGGGCGCCGCCCGACCAGCTCCGAGCTGGCGATGTACAGCGTGATGTGGTCCGAGCACTGCTCGTACAAGTCGAGCAAGATGCATCTGCGCCGTTTCGGGGAACTCCAGCAGGAGACGCCGGTCGGCAAACTGCTCGCGGGTATCGGTGAGAACGCCGGCGTGGTCGACGTAGGACAGGGCTACGCGGTCACGTTCAAGGTCGAGTCGCACAACCACCCGTCCTACGTCGAGCCGTATCAGGGCGCTGCTACCGGCGTCGGCGGCATCGTCCGCGACATCCTGGCGATGGGCGCCCGGCCGGTCGGCGTCATGGACTCGCTACGTTTCGGCCCGCTGGACGCGCCCGATACCCAGCGCGTCTTGCCGGGCGTCGTCGCCGGTGTCGGCGGCTACGGCAACTGCCTAGGCCTGCCGAACGTCGGCGGCGAAGTGGTGTTCGATGCCTCGTATGCCGGCAATCCTCTGGTCAACGCGCTCTGTGTGGGTGTGATGCGGCACGAAGACCTGCATCTCGCACACGCGTCGGGGCCGGGGAACCAGGTCATCCTCTACGGGGCGCGTACCGGCGGAGACGGTATCGGAGGTGTCTCCGTACTTGCCTCGGAGACGTTCGAGTCCGAGGGGCCGGCCAAGCGCCCCAGTGTTCAGGTCGGCGACCCTTTCATGGAGAAGCTGCTGATCGAGTGCACGCTGGAGCTGTTCGCCGAAGACCTCATCGCGGGCATCCAGGACCTCGGCGGTGCTGGCCTGTCATGCGCCACCTCCGAGCTGGCCAGTGCCGGCGACGGCGGCATGCACGTAGTCCTGGACCGGGTTCCGCTGCGAGACTCCACGCTTGCTCCCGAGGAGATCCTCATGAGCGAGTCGCAGGAACGGATGATGGCGGTCGTCGAGCCTGGCAACGTCGAGCGGTTCATGAAGATCTGCGCGAAATGGGATGTCCAGGCCGACGTCATCGGTGAGGTTGACGATTCCGACCGGCTGACTATCGAGTGGCGTGGTGAGACCGTCGTCGATGTGCCTCCACGCACCGTCGCCCACGAGGGCCCGGTCTACGAGCGTCCCTACGCGCGCCCGGACTGGCAGGACGAGCTGCAGGCGGCATCGCCGGCAGGACTGGCTCGACCGGCCGATGGTGACGAACTGCGCTCGACGCTGCTGCGGATGGTTGCCTCGCCGAACCTGTGCTCACGGGCGTGGGTGACCGACCAGTACGACCGGTACGTGCTAGGCAACACCGTGCTGGCCCAGCCGGAGGACGCTGGTGTGCTGCGCATCGATGCCGAAACGGGCCTGGGTATCGCGATGTCGACCGACGCCAACGGGCGGTTCGCCAAGCTTGATCCCTATGCCGGGGCGCAGCTCGCGCTCGCTGAGGCCTACCGCAACGTGGCGGTCACGGGTGCTCGCCCAGTAGCGGTGACGAACTGCCTGAATTTCGGCTCGCCCGAGGACCCGGCGGTGATGTGGCAGTTCGCCGAGGCGGTGCGCGGCCTGGCTGATGGCTGCCAGGCCCTTGGTACGCCGGTCACGGGTGGAAACGTATCGCTGTACAACCAGACCGCGGAGACCGCGATCCACCCCACCCCGGTGGTGGGCGTGCTCGGCCTCCTCGATGACGTCAGCCGCCGGGTCCCCCATGGGTTCCAGACGCCTGGCCACATCATCTACCTGCTGGGCGACACCCGTGACGAGTTCGGTGGTTCGGAGTGGGCCAACGTCGTCCACGGGCATCTCGGTGGGCTGCCGCCGGCGGTTGACCTCGGTGCGGAGAAGGCGCTGGCGGACATCCTGCGCAGCGCCGCGAGTGACGGAATGATCGCCGCCGCGCATGACGTGTCGGATGGCGGGGTCGCCCAAGCGCTCGTGGAGTCGGTATTGCGGCACGGCGTCGGTGCCCGGGTGTGGGCGCCGGCCGGGCTCGATCCGTTCGTCTTCCTCTTCTCGGAGTCCACGGCCCGGGCTATCGTCGCCGTGCCACACCCCGAAGAGGTTCGGTTCACCGGGATGTGCGGCGCGCGCGGATTCCCGTACGAGCGGATCGGCGTGGTCGACGACGAAGGTGTGCTGGACGTGCAGGGCCAGTTCAGTGTCGGACTGGATGAACTGCGCCGCGCACACGAGGAAACGCTCCCGGCGGCCTTCGGCGAATGACGCCTCCTTGATCATTGTCCTCCTTTAGGTGTGATAGCGCCTAAAGAAGGACAATGATCAAGCTCGGCATGCACGTGCCAGTTCGACGAGCTTCGCGGCGAGGCGGGCACGTCGCCGTTCGCGCCGTAGCAACCGGCGTTCGAGGCGTCGTTTCTCGGCGGCGATGTGCCGCAGCCCGGCGTCGTGAAGGTCGCGTGTGCGCTCTCGGTGCAGGCGCTGGTAGTCGTGGAAGTGCGTCATAGGCTTTCCGATCTCTCCGCGGCTGCTCTCGCCGCGTCGATCTGTGCGGTGTTGATCCGAGGCAGGGCGTAGACCAGCAGGACGACATGGATCGCCGCGGCGAGCAGGAACGGCGCGCGCAGTGCCCATTCCCGGCCGAACAAGGGCTCGCCGATCGTCACGACCACACCACCCAGCAAACTGCCGAGCGAGATAGTTCCCCATCCGAAGAACCGGTAGACCGAGTTGACGCGTCCGAGCAGATGATCGGGGATGATCGTCTGGCGCAACGAGACGGTGATGATGTTCCACAGGACGATCAAGAATCCTGTCCCGGTCATGATCACCCATACTGCCGCGCCGATCGAGAGCAGCCCGATGACGCCGAGGCCGGCGCCCATCCCGATCATGGACACGAACAAGGACGTGCCAGGCCCCAGCCGCCGGCTGACCCGGTCGGCGAGCAGTGAGCCGGCTACCGCCCCGGCGGCCCCACCGGTCAGCAACAGGCCGAAGCGCCCGGCGTCGAGATCGAGTATCTCCTGGGCGAAGAGCACCATGATGGCCATGCAGGTGGCCGACATCGCGTTGAGCCCGCCCAGAATGATCGCGAGCGACCGGAGCAACTGATGGTTCCACAGCCAGCGGAACCCTTCGCCGATCTCGGCCCGCCAGGCGATCTGTCCACTCGTGGTCTGGCCTTTGGGGACGAAGGTTCCGGCGAGGGCGAAGACCAGGGCCGCCGCTACCGCGAACGTGCCGGCGTTGATGACGAACGGCAGCGCGAAGGCGACGCCCAGCAGGACGCCGGCGAGGGGCGGGCCGATGAAGTTGTTCATCACCGTCTCTGCGCCCCACATCCGGCCGTTGGCCTTCTCCAACCGGTCTTTGGCGACGATCGACGGCAGTAATGTCTGAGCGGAGTTGTCTCTGAGCACTTCGGCGAAGCCGATCAACAGGGCGGTCAGGTACAACAGTCCCAGGAGCAGGCCGGCATTGCCCGGCGGGCTCGCCGTGCCGTCGGCGATGTCTTCTGGCATGGAAAGGCTGCCCTGGTTGGCGAAGACCAGGACGGCGAAGGCGAACATCGCGATACTGCGCGCCACATCCATCAAGGCCACCAGCCGGCGCCGGTCGAAGCGGTCGGTGATGACGCCGGCGGGAAGTGAGAACAGCAGCCAGGGCAACCGGGTGGCTAGGGTGACCAGAGCGATCTGGAGGGGATCGCGCGTGATGGCCGAGGCCAGCCACGGCACGGCGACGGTCATCAGGCCGTCTCCGAGATTGGAGACGGTGGTGGCGGAGAACAGTCGCCAGTAGTTCGTCCCGAGCCGTTGGCGGGGAGGCTTGGCGGCGACGGAACTCATGGGAGCTGCTCGGGGGCAGCGCCGGACACGTGGTCGGGCTCGGGAAGACGCTTGCGACTCGTGGGGTAGATACCGGCGACGAAACCGTAGGTGACGTCACCGCCCCGTGGCTCACCGGCGAATTCCATGATGAGTTCGTTGATGCGCTGGCTCCATTCCTCGGCCCGCTCGGCCGGGATACGCGCGTATCTGGCGTTGGCATTAAGCGGCAGATCGGTATCGGCTGGTACCTCGGCGATCTCGGTAGCCGCTGTCGACAGGATCTGTTGTGGAACGGTGGCCGCCTCGCCCGCCTTCTGGAAGATGAAGACGCGGGCGGTGCGGCCGTAGTACTTGGCTTCGAGCGCACGTACCCGCTTGGTGCGCACGACGCGAACCAAGCCGGCATCTTCGAGCACTTTGAGGTGGTGGCCCACGGTGCCCTTCGGCTTTTCGAGGGCAATCGCCAGGTCAGACGTGGTGGCCGCGCGCTCGAGAAGCAGGCCGACGATCGCCTGGCGGGTCTGTTCGAACAGGGCGCGGTATTGATCCGGCCGGCTGAGAGAGAGCTGCTCGTCGAGCGGATAGTCCGGAGTCGGGGGCTGCCCTGGAACCGAAGTATGGTCTGGAGTTCCCGTATGGTCGGCCATAACAATATGGTCGGCAAATCCCGACCAATAGTCAAGGTGCGTGCCTCTCGTGGTTGCACGGGATGGCCGGGCGGGCGGGGCTCCTCGTGCGCTGGACCGTTAGCGTATTGCCGTGGTGAAACGAATCGACCCCGGTAAAGCCTGGGACGCGTACCAGGCCGGGCATGAGGCATTACGTGGCTGGCTCGAGCGGCTGCCTGAGCCGGAGTGGGCTCGCGCGAGCGAGCTGCCGGGGTGGACGATGGCGGATCTGGCCGCCCACATCGGTATGGTCGCCGATTCGATCGACGCCCTGTCTGTTGCCCCGCGTGGTGAAAATCCCAAGACTATCGGCGGGTATGTCAGTGGATACGAAGCCGCCGCGGAATCCGTTGCGGACATGACCCGTGCCATAGGTGACAAGGTGGGCCGGGGGCCGAGCGAAATCCTGGCGGTCATAGACGAGCGGTTCGGTGCGGCGGTCAGTCGTGTCCAGGAGGTCGGTTTGTCGGACCAGGTGGTGCTGGCCAGGCGGGGGCCGATTCGCCTCGGCGACTTCCTGCTGACGAGAGTGATCGAAATCGTCGTGCATGCGGACGACTTCACCCGCTCGCTGCCCACCGCTCGGGCCGCGGTTCTGCCGCGCGACGCCCAGCGGCTGGCCGTGCGGGCTCTGTTGGGCATACTCGCCGAGCGGGCCCCAGGGCGCACGGTCGAGGTCCGGGTGCCGCCGCATGCGGCGGTCCAATGTGTCGAAGGGCCCCGTCACACCCGGGGCACGCCACCGAACGTCGTCGAGATGGAGCCGTTGACCTGGATCCGGCTGGCGGCAGGGAGGTCCACCTGGGGGACGGAGGTGGAGTCGGGGCGCGTTGCTGCCAGTGGTGAGCGTGCGGATCTCAGTGCGCATCTTCCCGTGTTCTAGTGGCGAGCCGGCCAGGACACTTGGCATATCGGGGAACATATGTTCGAATGAAGTATGCGATGGGAGACGCAATCGCTCGAGATCGAAGCCGACGGCGCACTGCCTGGTCTGCAACGCATACCCGGCTTGGTGCGCAGCGTCACCACGCCCGACTTCGCCGGCGTCACCTTCCACGAGGTGTTGGCCCGTAGCGTCCTCAACGAGGTACCCGCCAGCTCTGACGTGCCGTTCCGCTGGACGGTCAACCCGTACCGCGGATGCACCCATTCATGCCGGTATTGCTTCGCCCGCCGTACTCACGAATGGCTCGACTTCGACGCCGGACGAGACTTCGACTCAGAGATCGTCGTGAAGGTCAACGCGCCTGAGTTGCTGGCCCGTGAGGTAGCCCGGAAGTCGTGGTCGCGCGATCACGTGGCGCTGGGTACCAATACCGACCCGTATCAACGGGCCGAGGGGCGCTACAAGCTGATGCCGGGCATCATCCGTGCGCTGGCCGGATCCGGAACGCCGTTCTCCATCCTGACCAAGGGCCCGCTGCTCAAGCGTGACCTTCCGTTGCTGGTCGATGCGTCGGCCACAGTCGAGGTCGGACTGGCGGTGTCCATCGCCATCCTCGACGATCAGCTGCACCAGAGTGTCGAACCTGGAATCCCGTCGCCCCGCGCGCGTATGTCTCTGGTTCGTGCCATCCGTGAGGCGGGATTCCACTGTTCAGTCTTGTTGGCTCCCGTCTTGCCGTGGCTGACGGACTCCGCTGAGCAACTCGACGAGATCGTCAGCCGCCTTGCCGCGGCGGGAGCCAGCCGAGTCACCATGATCCCGCTGCATCTACGCCCGGGTGCTCGTCAGTGGTTCATGCGATGGCTCCAGGACGAACACCCCGCTTTGGTGCCCCGCTATCAGCAGCTTTATGGCCGCGGCGCGTATGTGCCCGCGGGTTACAAAGAAGAGCTCAGCGCCCGGCTGAGACCCATCCTGCAGCGCCACGACCTGGATCGTCGACGCACGGTCACGGCCGCGGCCGGCTTCCGCGGAACTCGACCGGCGCGGGTGGACGAACAACTCTCCGCGACGCCGGTCGCCGGTCAGTTACGCCTCTACTGATCCGGACCAGCCGGAGCAGCAGGGGCGATCTGATCCGGCGAAATCGTCCCTCGAACGCGGCTGTCCAGGGCACGGGGTAGCGTGACAAGATCTGATTCACGGTTCGTTTCTCGTTGGAGGTTTCCGATGCGTCTGGTCAGGCGTACACGTCGTCTTATGCTCTCCGCCGCCTTCGGCGTCGCTGGTGTCGGATTGGTAGCCGGTCCGGCTGCTGCGAATGCTGGCGGCCCGCTGCCGGACACCGGTTCGTCTCCGCTGCCCTGGATCATCGGCGCCATCGTCGTGCTCGGTCTGGGTGGCGGTCTGTACGCCCTGTCCCGGCGGAAGTAGACCCGGTTCTACCGGTCCGCCGCGCGAATGGCCACGTCTAACCGGGTGGTATGGCCGGTGGTCGCGGTCGCGGCGGCCGGAGTTGTGGGAGCAGCGTGGTTCGTCGTCGTCCCGGTGTTCAGCGGCGACGAACCACAAACGTTTGACGATACGCACTCGATTTCCGAGATTCAGGGTGAGGGCTCTTCCTCCCCGCTCGAAGGCGAGACTGTCACCACCTCCGGGGTGGTCACGGCCGTCTATCCATACGGTGGGTTCGACGGCTACTACATTCAGACACCGGGTAGCGGCGGCGACACCGACCTGGCGGATCGAACCGCGTCGGATGCCGTATTCGTCTACTCGCCGTCAACGGCTCAAGACATCGAGATCGACGACTACGTACAGGTCACAGGAGACGTCGTCCAGTACCACGGCTTGACCGAGATCGTGGTCGACGAGCCCGGCCTCGCCGTCAGCGACGAGCCGGCCGAGGCGGTGAAGGCGGTGCCGTTCGAGCTGCCTGCCGCGGAAGAGCGCCGTCATGCGTTCCAGAGCATGCTGGTCCGGCCCACCGACGGATACGTCGTCTCCGACATATTCGGCCTCGGCGGCTGGGGAGACAACGCGTTCGGCTCCATTGGCCTGGGCTACGGCGGACCGTTGGTGCAGGAAACCGACGTCGCCCGGCCGGGCACTGCCGAGTACGACGCCGCTGTCGCCGACAACCAAGAACGGGCGGTGACCCTCGACGACGGCCGGTCCCACCGAACCGCGCCCGATCAGCATGTGCCGTATCTCACCCTCTCCACCCCCGTCCGCACAGGCACCGAGCTCACGTTCGTCGACGACGTGATATTCGACTACCGGTTCGAGCAGTGGAACTTCCAGCCGAGGCGCCCGGTCAACGGTGAGGCGTCGGACGTGGTGCTCTTCGACCAGGGAAACACGAGGGAATACAGCGCGGTGCCGGCCGACGTCGGGGGTGACGTCGTGATAGCGAGCTTCAACGTGCTCAACTACTTCACCACGCTCGGCATTCACATTGACGGATGCACGCCGTATACGGACCGTGACGGCAACCCGCTCACCGTCCGGGGCGGCTGCCTGGCGCGGGGCGCCTGGGACGAGGCAAATCTCGCCCATCAGGAAGCGAAGATCGTCACCGCGATCAATGCGCTGGGTGCCGACGTCGTGGCGTTGCAAGAGATCGAGAACTCAGCCCGTTTCGGGCAGGACCCCGACGTCGCGGTGGCGGCCCTGGTCGATGCGCTGAACGTCGACGAGCCAGGTACCTGGGCGTATGTCGCGACGCCAGCCCGGATGCCGGCTGTATCCAGCCAAGACGTGATCCGCAACGCGTTCATCTATCGTGATGACACGATCGAGCCAGTCGGCGATTCTGTCGTGCTGGTGGACGATCCCGCCTTCCACAACGCCCGGGAACCGCTGGCGCAACAGTTCACTGTCACCGCCACGGGCTACTCGTTCATCGGCATCGTCAACCATTTCAAGTCCAAGGGAGGCGACTGCCCGCCCGCCACCCCACAGGGCTGTCACAACGACGACCGCGTCGCCCAAGCCCATGCCCTGACGGATTTCGCCGGCGAGCTGGCTGCCGATACCGGTGTCGAGGACGTGTTTCTGATCGGCGACTTCAACGCCTACACCCGTGAGGATCCGATGGAGGTGTTCGAGGCGGCCGGATACACGAATCTGAACTCCGAATTCCACGGCGGGGCCAGTTACGTGTTCGACGGCCGGATCGGCTCACTGGATCACGTTCTGGCTAGCGCTCCGGTCGTCGAGGCCGATCTCATCCGTGGCGTCGACGTCTGGGATATCAACTCGGTCGAGTCCGTGCTGATGGAGTACTCCAGGCGCAACTACTTCGCCAGCGACCTCTTCGAGGCGGGCACAGTGTGGCGCTCCAGTGATCATGACCCGATCATCGTGGGGGTGGGGCCCCCAGACGGTGTTCAGGGGCCCCGATCGAGGACCAGGTAGTCGAGTTCCTCATCGGTGAGCTTGGCGTTCTCCCGGCGTCGAAGCATGAAGATGATCAGGCCGATGACGATCCACACCCCGAGCGCGATCAGTGATTCCGCTCCCAGGGCGGCCGGAGAAGCCGGCACCAGAAGTAGGGCGAGGAACGAACACCCGATCACCGCACCTAGCAGGCTCAGCAGCTTCTTCGCCGGTGTGCCCAGCTGTTCCGCACCGCCGCCGCGGAGGCTGCCGGACCAGTGGAACATGCGGTAGGCGACCACACACGTGTAGGTGTAGGCGATTGTCACGCCGACGGCCGACATGTCCACCACCCACAACAGGGCTTCCCGTCCGAACCAGGGCGCGATCAGGCAGATGGCGCAGACGAACGCGATTCCGGTAGACGGTGTGCGGGCACGCGGATTGAGCCTCGCGAACGCGCTCGGGATCATCCGGCCGCGCCCCATGGCGAACAGCAAGCGGCTGGCGGCGATGTAGAAGCCGTTGAGACCGGTGCAAATTCCCATCGAGACCGACACAGCTAGCAGCGTGGTGCCAGCTCCGCCGAACAGATCGGACACCGCGTCGCCGGTGCCCCAGAGGGGATCTTCGGCCACCAGGTCCGTCCACGATGTCGCGGCTGCCGTGACCAGGATCATCGCGGAATAGAGCAATGCGGCGGCGAGGATGGCGAAGACGATCAGCCGGAATGCCTTCCGCGGCGAGAACGCGAACTCCTCGGCTGCCTGTGGAACATTGTCGAACCCGACGTAAGCCCAGGGGGCGATCGCGACGATCGCGAGCACTGCCACCCACGGCGCGGAGTCCACCGCGAAGAGCGGGTCGACGCGGCCGAAGCTGCCGTCGGGATGGATGAGGACGCCAACCAGCAAGGCGGCGACACCAGTCACCATGACCAGGCAGAAGATCAGTTGTAGTCGTCCGGAAAGGGTGGTGCCGCGCACGTTCAGCACCGCGAACACCACAAGCGCGGCACTGGCGATCAGCACCTCACCCAGGTAGACCTCCCAGCCGGCGACCTCGTACAACAGGGCACGTTCGGCCACCTCCGGCAGGACATACCTGGCCAGCAGGGCCAGAGCGGAGGCATTGAGCGCGACGATGCAGACGTATCCCAGGGTGAGGAACCACCCGCAGAGCACGGCATGGTTGCGTCCGAACGCGGAGAGTGTGTAGGCGAACTCGCCGCCGGATACCGGCAGAGCACGAATGAGCGTGCCATAACTGGTGGCGATCACCAGCATGAGCAGGCCGCCGATCAGAAAGCCGAGGATAGCTCCGAGGGGACCGGCGGTCCGCATCCAGTCGGCCGGGAGGACGAAGGCGCCCCAACCGACAGCCGAGCCGAGTGCCACGGCCCAGATCCAGCTTGGCCGGAACGTCCTGGACAGTCGCGGTCTATCGGCGTCCGGGCCAGGTTGTGGGGATGGCGCTGTACTGTCTGCGTGGTCATCCATCGGCTGAGACTCCTGCGCAGTTGGTTGCCGCTGCAACCTTAGAACCTGTTCCTGAACCTTCGCCGGATCAGCAAGCGCGCCAGCCGGCGACTGCTCGTTCACGCGGGTTCTCAATCACATCGGGCCTTCGGTGTCTTGAACCAGAGCATTAGAGTGCCTCGTGTGAGCGACGTACGCGAAGCAGTAGAGAGTTTGTTCCCATCCGTCCGCGCCGATCTGGAGCGGCTGGTCCGCATCCGTAGTGTCAGTGCCGATCCGGCCGCCGCCGACGCCGTGCAGGCGAGCGCCGAGGCTGTGGCTGACCTGGCCAGGGGGGCGGGAGCCAAGGAGACGGAGATCCTCTCCGTGCCGGGTGGCCAGCCGGCTGTGGTGGCGCGATGGCCAGCGCCGGCTGGCGCGCCGACCGTTCTTCTCTACGCACATCACGATGTGCAGCCCACGGGAAACCCGCACGAGTGGAGTAGCCCACCGTTCGAGCCGAGCGAGCGCGACGGCCGCATCTTCGGGCGGGGCGCGGCGGATGACAAAGCCGGTGTCATGGCGCACATCGCGGCTCTGCGTGCGTTCGGCGGTGCGCCGCCGGTTGGGGTGACGTTGTTCGTCGAGGGTGAGGAGGAGATCGGCTCGCCCACCTTCTCCGCATTCCTCGAGACATACCGCGATCGGTTGAGTGCCGACGTCATCGTGGTGGCCGATTCGGTGAACTGGAGTACCGACGTACCCGCGCTCACCACGAGCCTGCGTGGCCTGGTGGACTGCGAGGTCGAGCTGCGGGTGCTCGAGCACGCGGTCCATTCCGGAATCTTCGGCGGCCCCGTGGTCGACGCGCTCACGTGCTTGTGCCGGCTGCTCGCGACCCTGCACGATTCCAGCGGTGATGTGGCGATCGAGGGGCTGGTCTCCAGCCAGGCGGCCGATGTCGACTATCCCGTCGATCGATTCCGCGCCGAGTCCAGCCTGTTGGAGGGCGTCGAACTGGCCGGGACGGGTTCCCTGGCCGATCGCCTGTGGGCCAAACCCGCTCTCTCGGTGATCGGCATCGACGCGCCCTCGGTGGCGGAGTCCGCCAATATCCTCATCCACCGCGCCCGAGCCAAGATCAGTCTCCGGCTCGCGCCCGGACAGAATCCCCGCCATGCCCTGGACGCGCTGCGAGAGCACCTGACCAGCCACGTCGAGTTCGGCGCCGAGGTCACCGTCACAGACGGCCCAACGGGGGCGCCGTGCGTACTGGACACGACATCACCTGCTTACCAGGCAGCGGTGGACGCGTTGACGGAAGCATTCGGTGTGGAACCGGTTCAGATCGGTATGGGCGGATCCATCCCGTTCATCGCTGAGTTCGAGGAGGCCTTTCCTGACGCGCCGGTGCTGGTCACCGGGGTGGAAGACCCGGACTCCCGGGCGCATGGGGTAGACGAAAGTCTGCATATCGACCAGTTCGCCAAGGTGTGCCTGGCCGAGGCTCTATTCCTGCGACGTCTCGCGGACCGCTGATGGCCGGAGATCGCTACGTAGCGCTGCTGCGGGGCATCAACGTCGGCGGCAAGAACAAAGTGGCCATGGCGGACCTGCGCTCGTGGGTCGCCGGCCTCGGGCACACCGAGGTCTCGACGTACATCAACAGCGGCAACGTCGCCTTCACGGCGCGGGCCGGGGCAACGGACGATGTCACGCCTGGCCAGCCGAACAACGCGTTGGCCACCGAGATAGAACGACGGATCGAGTCCGAGGCAGGCTTGCGGATCACCGTGATGGTGCGCTCGCACGCGGAGTTGACGGAGGCCGTCGCGGCCAACCCGTTTCCTGACGCCGACCCGTCGAAGCTGCTGTTCGGCTTCCTAGGCGCGGAACTCGATGCCGCGACCGTGCACGGCTGGAATTCGATCGAATCCGGCGACGACGAAATGCGGGTCCACGGCACGGTTCTCTACGTGCACTGCCCGGATGGCCTGGGCCGGAGCAAGCTGGCCGACCAACTGCTCGCGCGCCGCGGTCCGACGATGACCACGCGCAACCTGCGGACGGTACGTAAGCTGATCGAACTGAGCTCGTGATCTTGCGCCCGTCCGCATGCAGGCGGCACGGCGTTCATGGTCTATACTCGACATTAGCCGCGGCCGAGTCCACGTTGACTCGGCCGTTTCAGTGCCCGGGTTGTGAACGCGTCGATAGTGAAATCGCCAGATGTGTTCAGCCGACGGTGGAACGTCGCGCGAAGTCGGGTGCCCGCACCCAGTGGCTCGTCGTGCACCGCACCCTGCGGCGCGCGCAAGGGTGCGCCCGACAGCTCAGTCAGCTGGAGCATGCCCGTGACATTCGATCAAGCCAGTCTGTCCTCCGACCGTTCAGGCCGGCACGGCCATCAGCACACCCGCCGTGACGGCCGCCCGTTCAACCCTCGCCGCGGCGCCGACCCGCGCAAGCGCCGGGCCGGCGGCCCGCCGCGTGAGCGACGCGGCCTCGACCCCGCACGCAGAGCGGCCATCGAAGCATTCGACCCCGCCACATCGGCCTTCTCGGAGATGGCCGTCCCGGAGCGGGTCGTGAAGATCCTCGGTGTCGACGGCATCTCGCAGCCCACTCTGGTTCAGGCTGCCGTGATTCCCGATGCGATGGCCGGGCGTGACGTGCTCGGACGCGCCCAGACCGGCTCTGGCAAGACGCTGGCCTTCGGCTTGCCGATCCTGGCCAAACTGGCCGGATCCAAGAGCCGCCCCAATCATCCCCGGGCGCTGATCGTGGTGCCGACACGTGAGCTGGCCGGGCAGGTTGTCACTGCTCTCGAACCGCTCGCCGAAGCTCTGCAGCTGCGTATGGTCACCGTCTACGGTGGCTCCCCTTACGACCGCCAGATCCGTCGGCTCGAGCGCGGCGCCGACATCGTGGTCGCTACACCTGGCCGGCTCGACGACCTCGTCCGCCGTGGAGCATGCCGCCTCGACGACATCCAGATCGTCACTCTCGATGAAGCCGACCACCTGTGCGACCTCGGCTTCTTCCCCGTCGTGGACGATCTCCTCAGCAAGACCCCCGAGGGAGGGCAGCGGCTGCTGCTCTCGGCGACCCTGGACGGAGACGTCGACCGTCTTGTCCGCCGTCACCTGAGCGATCCGGCTCGGCATGAGGTAGACCCGGACGTCGGCTCGGTCACCACCATGGATCACCACGTGCTCGTCGTCGGCGCCGGCCGCAAGATCGACGTGACGATGGCGCTACTCCGGGAGAACCCGCGCAGCATCGTGTTCACCCGCACCAAGGGCGGGGCGACGCGGCTTGCCGCGGACCTCGAGGAGGCCGGCGTACCGGCGGTCGATTTGCACGGGGACCTGTCGCAGCGGGTGCGTGAGCGTAATCTCGATCGTTTCAAGAGTGGGCGGGCTCAGGTAGTTGTGGCGACGGACGTCGCCGCCCGTGGCATCCACGTCGACGGCGTGGGCCTGGTCGTACATTTCGATCCGGCCGGCGAGGCGAAGGCGTATTTGCACCGCTCCGGGCGTACTGCCCGGGCCGGCGCTTCCGGCGCGGTGGTCACGATGGCCACGCCAGGACAGGCGCGGGACTTGGGTGATCTCTTCCGGCGTGCCGGGGTCGAGGCCAAGAATGTCGATGCCAGGATGGTCGCCAGCGGTCCGATGACCATCGAGAGCCTCGCCGACGCGCCTGAGATGCCTGCACCGGCTCCGAGCAGTGGAGACAGGGGTTCTCGCCAGGGCGGTAAGCCGCCTCGGTGGGCACCGGGACGAAGCGGGTACGGCAACCGTTCGGGCCGACCTCCCCAGCGTCGACGCAGATAGCCCTCCGGGGACGTACACTCAAGTATGTGGCGCGCGGGGATGGACAGCTGACGCAAGAACTCGACCCTCAGGACCAAGGTCCGAAGGACGCGTGTGGCGTATTCGGCGTGTGGGCGCCGGATGAAGACGTGGCGAAGCTCACCTACTTCGGGCTCTATGCTCTGCAGCATCGAGGCCAGGAGGCGGCCGGTATCGCTGTAGGCAACGGCGACAACGTCCTGGTCTACAAGGACATGGGACTGGTCAGTCAGGTCTTCGACGAGACCACGCTGAACACCCTGGTCGGTCACGTCGCGGTGGGGCACGCGCGTTACTCGACCACAGGTGCCAACGAGTGGCAGAACGCCCAGCCCACACTGGGCGCCACCCCGGCCGGAACGGTCGCGCTGGGGCACAACGGCAACCTCACCAACTCCGAGGAACTGTTCGAGCTCGTCCGGAACCGGGCCGGCTCGGACGTCGGAGAGCTCCGCTACGGCAACACCACCGACACCGCGTTGATCACGGCGCTTCTCGGCTCCTACCCTGGGCATACGCTGGAGGAAAGCGCCGCCGAGGTCTTCGCTCAGGTGCGTGGGGCGTTCTCGTTGGTGTTCTGCGACGAGTCAGCCCTTTACGCCGCCCGGGATCCGCAGGGTGTACGGCCCCTTGTGCTGGGTCGCCTGGAACACGGTTGGGTGGTCGCCAGTGAGACCGCCGCCTTGGATATCGTCGGCGCGGCGTTCGTGCGTGAGGTCGAGCCCGGCGAGCTCATCGTGATCGACGCTCAAGGTGTACGCTCGCGCCGGTTCGCGGTAGCCGAGCGCAAGGGCTGCCTTTTCGAGTTCGTCTATCTGGCACGCCCGGACACCCAGATCTCCGGCCGATCCGTGCACCAGACCAGGGTCGAGATCGGCCGCAGGCTGGCGCGTGAGCATCCGGTGGACGCCGATCTCGTGATCCCGGTTCCGGAATCAGGAACTCCGGCCGCGGTCGGGTACGCCGAAGAGTCGGGTATCCCCTACGGCGTGGGACTGGTCAAGAACTCATATGTCGGCCGGACGTTCATCCAGCCATCTCAGACACTGCGCCAGCTGGGCATCCGGCTCAAACTCAATCCGCTGCGCGAGATCGTGAACGGCAAACGGCTGGTCGTTGTCGACGACTCCATCGTGCGCGGCAATACGCAGCGGGCGTTGGTCCAGATGCTGCGTGAGGCCGGCGCCAAGGAGATTCATGTGCGGATCTCGAGCCCGCCGGTGAAGTGGCCGTGCTTCTACGGCATCGACTTCGCCTCGCGCTCCGAACTGCTCGCCAATGAGATGTCCACCGATCAGATCTGCGTGTCCATCGGCGCCGATTCGCTCGGCTACGTCGATCTCGACGCCTTGATCGAAGCGACCACGGTTCCCAAACCAGCCTTGTGCCGGGCATGTTTCGACGGCATCTACCCGATCGAGCCGCCTCGGACACCTGGCAAGAACGTGCTCGATAAGGTGACGGCATGACCAGTTCCCCGGTGCCTCCCGGTGCCACGTATGCCGCCGCCGGTGTCGATATCGAGGCCGGCGACCGCGCGGTCGAGCTGATGAAGGAGTGGGTCGCCAAGACCCGTCGCGCCGAGACCTACGGTGAGCTCGGCGGGTTCGCCGGGTTGTTCGACGCGAGCGCCCTGAAGTCCTACCGGCGGCCGTTGCTAGCCACGAGTACCGACGGAGTCGGCACCAAGGTGGCTATCGCCCAGCGCATGGACGTTCACGACACCATCGGGTTCGACCTGGTGGGTATGGTCGTGGACGACCTCGTCGTCTGCGGCGCCGAGCCGCTGTTCATGACCGACTACATCGCCTGCGGCAGAGTCGTGCCGGAACGCATCGCAGCGGTGGTCAAAGGCATTGCCCAGGCGTGCGTGGCCGCGGGCTGCACCCTCAGCGGCGGTGAGACGGCCGAACACCCCGGGCTGCTGGGACCGGACGAGTACGACGTCGCCGGAGCCGCTACGGGCGTTGTGGAGGCAGACAAGCTGCTTGGACCACATCTGGTGCGGCCGGGCGACGTGTTGGTGGCGATGGCGTCCTCGGGGCTGCATTCGAACGGCTATTCGCTCGTGCGCCACGTCATGTTCGAAACAGCCGGCTGGTCGTTGGACAGACAAGTTCCGGAGCTGAGCCGCACATTGGGCGAAGAGTTGCTGGAGCCTACCCGGGTCTACGCTCTCGACTGCCTCGATCTGGCTCGTTCAGTCGAGGTCCATGCGATGTCGCACGTCACAGGTGGTGGGCTGGCGGCCAATCTGGCTCGAGTGCTGCCGGAGAACGTGTCAGCTCGCATAGACCGCTCCACTTGGACACCCGCGCCGATCTTCCGGCTCGTCTCTGAACTCGGATCGGTAGCCGAGCGTGAGCTGGAGCGCACCTTGAACATGGGCGTGGGCATGGTGGCTGTTGTGGCGCCAGGAGACGCCGACTCCGCGGTCCAGCGGTTGACCGAAAGAGACGTGCCGGCGTGGATCGCCGGCGAGGTCGTGAACGGTACCGGTGACGCCGAACTGGTCGGCGCCTACACCGGTTAGTCAGCACACGTAGTCACATCAGCAACAGCACACGCCGACGGTGCTGCCGCACCGCGCGAGGCGGCCCGGCAGCACCGGTTGTTTCGGCATGTACCGAAGTATGACTACCCTACGCGGCGACGTGGTTCGTCGCCGTCGTCGTTTCCATAGTAGTCAGCCTCGTAGTCGTCGGACTGCTCGTCGGTACCCTCCTCGCCACGTAATTCGCGCTGTAAAGCGTCGAAGTCCGTGTCCAGGGTCTGGTACTTAAGCCGACGGGCGACCTTCGTCTGCTTGGCCTTGGCCCGGCCGCGCCCCATAGGGTCGACCCCCTCGCACAAAACCGGGGCGACCAGAATAGCCGGACGCCCACGTTTCCTTCGGATGACATCTGCTCGTAGGTCTAACGGTACAGGGTCCGACCCTGTTCCGTCTCATCCGGTGTCGACTTATTTCTCACAGCGTACGGGCCGCGGGCTGAGAAGCGACCGTTAGCCCAGGTAGATGGCATGTAGGCGGCTGATCTCCTCGATGCGATGTTCCGCGATGCGATCTGCCGCCACGGCCGGAGGGACGCCCTCGGAAGCGGCCAGCGCGAAGATCTTGCGGGTCGTTTCGAAGATCATCGCGGCCTTGTTCTCAGCCCTCTCGAACGAGAAGCCGTGGAGCTCATCGGCCACTTGGATCACACCGCCGGAGTTCACGACGTAGTCGGGTGCGTACAGAATTCCGGATTCGTCCAAGAGGTTCTCGACACCCGGGTGATCCAGTTGGTTGTTGGCTCCGCCACAGACCGCGCGCACGCCGCCCTTGGACAGCACGGCGGCGACATCGTCGGTGAGCGCACCGCCAAGTGCGCACGGCGAGTAGATGTCGATGCCGGATTCGAGGAGGTGCTCGGTAGAAGGCACGACATCCACTTGTGGGTGGGCTGAGCGCACCTTGGCGACCGCCGTTTCTGACACGTCCGTGACAACCACCTGGGCGCCGTCGTCGAGCAGGAGACCGGCCAGCTTCGCGCCTACCTTGCCGACGCCGGAGATGCCGACTCTGCGCCCGGCCAGGGTCGGTTCGCCCCACAGCCGCTCGGCGCAGGCGCGCATCCCTTGGAAGACCCCGAACGAGGTCAGCACACTGGAGTCTCCAGCGCCGCCCTCGGCGGAAGAGCGGCCGGTCACCCACGTGCGTCCAGGCGGGCACTCGCGCGCGACGAGGTCCATGTCCGCGACGTAGGTGCCGACGTCGCAGGCGGTGATGTAGCGGCCGCCGAGAGAGGCGACGAACCGCCCATAGGCGCGCAGGAGCCGCTCTGACTTCAGTTCGCTGGGGTCTCCGATGATCACGGCTTTGCCGCCGCCGTGGTCGAGCCCGGCCAGCGCGTTCTTGTACGTCATGCCCTGAGAGAGGTGAAGCACGTCGTCGAGCGCGGCTGCTTCGGACTCGTACGGATAGAAGCGGGTGCCGCCGAGAGCCGGGCCGAGCGCTGTTGAATGGATCGCGATGATCGCCCGAAGCCCGCTGGGGCGGTCGTGGCAGAAGACCACCTGTTCGTGGCCTGAGCGGGGGTCTGAGCCGTCGGTGCGGCCGAATACGAGAGGCGACGCCTCGGTCATGGTGGTGACCTTTCTCCTTCGTGCCTGCAGGGTAGGCAAGCGTCGATGGGTGTCAGGTATCACTCTATCGGTCAGAGTTTTCGCACCGATTTGGCGAAAACGCCCACGCGTGCCCACGTTGGGAGCTATGTTGATCTCGGATGGAGTCGACGTCAGGGCGTGTCACTCTGGGGTGATTTGGCCTGATTGCGGCATATGCGAAGCCTGCGTAGGCTTGCGTGCTCCGTGCATGGCATCATCCGAATGGTCAGAAAATCATCCGAATGGTCGGTTCGGGTCGAGCCGTAAGGCTCTCCCGTGGAAGATGGTCTGAAGGATGAAATAACTCTTGATGTGGCGGGACGGTCCCGTCACGTGAGGAAGGAAAGTGACGATGGCGACCAAGACACAGGAAGCCGAGGCCCTCCTCACTCCTGCCGAGGTGGCGGCTATGTTCCGGGTTGACCCCAAGACGGTCACTAGGTGGGCGAAGGCGGGCAAGCTCGAGTCGATCCGCACCCTCGGGGGGCATCGGCGATACCGCGAGTCCGAGGTCAGGACCCTGCTGAGCGGTCAGGTTCCGGGTCAGCGCAGCGAGGTCGACCTCAGCCTCTAGGGGTGAGTTGAACAACACTGAAAGAGACAGCCCCGGCCAGTGTTTGCCTGCTGGCTGGGGCTTTTCTTCTAGTCAGGGCGATGTAAACCGCGCTGCGACGCCGTGGACATTCGGTCGCAGAATCGCCTCTTTCCGGGCTTGGGCATATCTCGGTGTCCGCCTTCAATGGTGATAATCTCGAAACAAGTTCCCACCTTCAGCCGGCGGGGGTGTGACATGTCTATCTGGCCACGTGGTGCCCCGATGGTTGGTGCGAGCGCCAGCCGAAGCCGGACGGTCAGCGCGGAAGACATCGAGCGCTTCAGTCAGATCACCGGTGACTACAACCCGCTGCACTATGACGAAGCCGCGGCCACGGCTAGCCGATTCGGCGGGATCATCGTCCAGGGTGGCATCACGTCAGGAATCCTCAACGCCGTCGTCGCTGAGGACTTGCCCGGGCCGGGCACGGTGTTCTTGAAGACCGAATGGAGTTACCTGGCCCCGGTCCGGCCCGGAGACGAGATCACCGGCATGGTCGAGGTGCTGGACGTCCGCACCGACAAGCCTGTCGCAACGCTCAGGACTACCGTGAGCCGTGGAGACGGCGTAATCGTGCTCGACGGTACCGCGCAGACTTATACGGTCCCGCTCGGCGAACTCGGATGAGCTCCTGCCTGCGGCTGTGACACCAAGCGCCACGGCTCTTGCTCGGTGCTCGTGGCTTTGACCTTCTCGGCCTGCTTTTGCTCGGACCGCGCAGCCGGTGAAGAAGTGAGGGTTACAGCGGCGCCTGAGGTCTCAAGGGCCGGAGCCCGCGACCCGGCGACCCGCACCTGATGATCATGAACACTTCGGAACCGTAGTGGTCGAGAAGTGTTCATGATCATCAAGTGTTGGGGTCAGCCGGACACGCCGGTCAGTTCGTTGGGCGTCGCTGGTAGTTCGGCGCTGTTGACGATGGTGCCGGCGGAGAGATCCACGGCGTGGAGCTCATCGGTCGACGGGTCCGTGACGTAGGCGATGTCGCCTTGGACGAAGATGGTGGGCCGCGGCTGCTGCCAGTCCATCGGCTCTTCCCACTCGCCGATCACGGGGATAGTGCTGACGACTTCGGCGGAATCCGGGTCAACGACATGAATGGCGCCGTCAGTGCCCAGGATCAGCGCCTCTCCGGCTGGCCCGCGGGCCAGTGACCGGAACGTGTAGCTGGCGTCCAGGTCAACGAGCTCCAGCGTGTTGGTGGTGGTGTCGATCAAGGAGATCCGCTCGGGGCGTTCGAGATCGGCATCGGGGTCCACCTTGTAGTCGCCCAGGACGACACTCGACTCTTCCGAGCCTGCTTGGTTGCCGATCCGTCCGTACTCGTCCGGGCTGTCGATCTTGGTGATGGTTCCGTCGTGGTAGACGAGTACGCCGTCCTGACAACCGATCACGATCGCTTCGTCGGCGGCCATGGCTTCGCCATGCACGCCAGGACAGTCCTCGTTGCGGGTGATCTCGTCCCGCTCTGCGTCGAGCACCTTGACGCCGGTGCGACTCTCCTCGGTGCCGAGGGTGACCAGGAGCCCCCCGTTCTCGAGCTCGACGGCCACGCCATGATGGGGGTCCTCCGCCATGACGATTTCGGTGTCTGGCTTGGTGCCATCCAGAGCATAAGTCTCGAAGATCTCGATCTGACCGGTGCCGTCGCTGAAGAGGACCGTCTTGCCCGCGTGGCTCACGACGTGCCCGGGGCGTTCGGTATCGAACTCGATGTCGGTGAGCGCGGGCTCCTCGGCGTAATGCCGCTGTTCGCCGTCTTGCTCCGTCCATACACCGGTGTCTAGTGCGCGAAATGCCGCTGCCGTGGAGATGAGGACGTGCCGGCCGTCGCCCGCTGGATTGAGGCGGTTGAAACCGTCGAGTGCGATGTCATCGACGACGTCCAGGGTCTCGGCATCGAGGACGAGCACGCCGCCGTCGTAGGTGGCGACCAGTCGCGGAGTGGGCGCCTCGACCAGGTTGCTGCTCTCTTCCGGATGTTCGTCGGTGTCGGCAGCGGTGGTCGATGAGTCGTCGGTGCCGGCGCAACCGGCGAGGAGCATGCCGGTCAAGACGCCCATGGGCACGGCCCAGCGTCTGAGTCTGGAGTCGGAAATAACCATGCCGACAAGATAGATGAGAATAATGCTCATTAGCAAAAAGCGGGCGCTGCCGTGGATTTCGACATGCTGGCCCGGCTGGACAAGCGGCATCGATATGTACCGTCTGGACGGTACAGTAACGAGATGGGCAACACGCGACAGCGGGCCCGACGTGGCGGATGATCAGGCATGAGTGGCTCTGATTGGCTGATGCTGGCTGGAGTCTTCCTGGGTGGAGCCATGCCATGGCTGGAGGCCATCGTCGTCATTCCGGTGGGTGTCGTCGCGGGTCTCCCGGTTGTCTTGGTGGTGAGGGCTGAGCGAAGCGCGCGTTCAGGACGACCAGGGCGACCCGTAGCGTCGAGAAAGATCGGCTGTGGCTTGCGCGGACAACGGAACCGGGTCTTGGTCACCGAGCGCGAGGATGATCGCGCACGCCTCTTCGAGCTCGGTAGCGGCGTCGATGGCGGCTGCCATGCTTGTTCCCGCTGTTACTGGCCCATGGTTCTGTAGCAGCACGGCGCGAAAGGCAAACCCCAAGTTCTCTATGCCTTCGGCTTGTACCGGGTCGCCGGGCGGAGCGTAGGGGATCAGAGGTGTCTGCCCCACCCGCATCACGAAATAGGGTGTGATCGGCGGCAGGGCGCTGCTGGCCGACCACGGTGGCAGGCAGGAGACCGCTGCGGCGTGGCGGGAATGCAGGTGAACTACGGCCCGTGCCTCAGGGTCGCGCCGATACAGAGCCAGGTGAAGCGGATACTCCTTGGAAGGTCGCGGACCTGCGACATGAGCTCCGTCCATGGTGAGCACGGCGAGTTCCTGTGGCGCGAGGTTGCCGAGCACGGCCCCGGTGGGCGAGATGGTGATCAAGTCGCCCTCGCGCATGCTGACGTTGCCCGCGGTGCCTCGGCTCAGCCCGAGGCTGCTGAGATGGTGGCCAGCCTGGACGATCGCGGCAGGCGCCGACGGTTGTGTCCGCGGACTCGGGGATTCGTCGTTGGTCATGTGATCTGGTCCCAGGCGGCAGTGAAAAGATCAGGGTCGCCGAAGTTGCCCGACTTGAGCACGACGTCGTAAGTGGCGTCGCCGACGGGGCTGTCGGGCCCGGCGGGACCGGACGACCACGCCACGCCGGGGGCCAGTTCGGGACCAATCGCGAGCTGCCGGATGCCGAGCGCATTGACGACCGCCCCGGATGTCTCGCCGCCGCCGATGATGAACTGGCGGGCACCCCGGCGAGCCAGCTCGACGGCGAGCGCCGCGTTGGCCTGCTCGACCACGCCGCTGACCCGCGGATCATGGCTGTGTACCTGGCCGGAGGAGACGAGGACGGGGCGCGCTGGCTCGTTGTTCCATTGTTCTTGTGCCCAATCGGCGACGGCGGCTACATGCCGTTCCGGCTGGTTGAGAACTGCGGTGACGTCGAGTTCACGCCAGGGTAGGTGCGTTCGGGCATGTTCGGTTTGCGTGCGGCTGGTTTCGGAGACACTGCCGATGATGATCGCGCGCGGCGGGCCCGCCTGGCCGGATGAGCGTACGTTCCGTGGATCGTCGATATGTGGTCCGATGAGTCCGGTGGCGAGGCCGGAGCCACCCGTGACGACCACGTCGTTGTCGGTGGCGCGGGCGATGGACTCCAGATCGTCGTTCGTGACGGCGTCAACTACGACGAGGCAGGCGCCCGAAGCGGTCTCGGCATCGAGGGCGGCCCGGATTCGCGCGGGTCCAGCGTGCACGGTGGCGTGGCGCACCGCCCCGACCGGCCGGGAACTCTGCTCTTGCAGGAGGCTGATCACGTCGGACTCCCGCATCGGATTCAGCGGGTGGTCCTTCATGTGGCTCTCGTGTAGCAGCTTGTCGTGCACGAAGAGACGCCCCTGGTAGACGGTTCGGCCGGCTGCCGGGAAGGCCGGGACCACAACCGCGGAACCCGCTCCGGTCCGCGCGCAGACCGCCTCGCTGATCGGGCCGATGTTCCCCCTTGCGGTGGAGTCGAACGTGGAGCAGTACTTGACGTAGAAGCGACGGCAGCCCAGACGCTTCAAAGCGTCAACGGCATGCAGGCTGTCGGCGACCGCGTCGTCGGGGTCGATGGCGCGGGTTTTCAGGGCGGCCACTATCGCGTCGGTATCAGGGCGAGGTTCTGAGGTGGGGACGCCGATGGTGACTATTGTCCGGAAACCGCGGTTGGCGAGGTTGGTCGCCAGGTCGATCGCGCCGGTCAGATCATCGGCGACGGCGCCGAGCGTCATGATCACCTCGTGTGAATTGATGTGAAGATACTTGACGGTATTGTGAGCAGATCATAACGTCATGTGCGTTGCCGATGGATGGGAAGCCAGAGATGACGCGTGAAGGTCGTTGATGCCGCAACCTCAGGCTCCGTTGATCCCGGAACAGCGACGAGAGCAGCTGTTCTCGCTGCTCGGTCTGCATACCGTCCTGAGCGTGCGTCAGCTCACGGAGATGCTGGGCGTCTCCCATATGACGGTGCGGCGCGACATCGTGGCGCTGGAGCGTGAGGGAAGGGCGTACTCGGTGCCGGGTGGGGCGCGTATCGCCAGCGAGGTCCGCGCGGAGCCGAGCTACGTGGACAAGTCGATCGTCGATCGCGCGGAGAAGGCGGCGATGGCGGCATCGGCGGCCGAGATGATCCGGGACGACATGACGGTCTACCTCGACGCGGGGACCACGCTGCAGCAAGTGGTGCCGCTGCTGGACCGATTTCGCGGACTGACTGTGCTGACCAACGACTTCATCGCGCTCGCCGCGCTGGTCGGCACTGATATCAACCTGTTCCACCTTGGTGGTCGGGTTGACCATCGCAACCGGTCGTCCGTGGGCCGGCTTGCCGCGGCCACACTGCGGGGCGTGAGTATCGACCTGTCGCTGATCAGTTGTAGTTCTTGGGATCTGGCCCGAGGGACAACGACGCCCGCGGAGGACAAGGTGATCGTGAAGCAGGCGGCGATGGCGGTGGCTTCGACATCGGTGCTGGTCGCCGGCAGCTCGAAGTTCGGGACGTTCAGCCTTCATCGGGTTGCTTGGCTGGAGGACTTCACCCGGGTCATTACCGACGCGGGACTTACCGCCGCCGCTGCCGACGGTATCCGCGATCGGGGTATCGATCTCGTCGTCGCTTCTGGCGACGGATCAGCTGAGCGCTGAGGAGAACCCGGCCGGGCCCGAGAAGGAACCTCCGGCGGGCCCAGACATCAAGCGGCCCCGGCCTGCGTTTCCGCGGGCCAGGGCCGTGTTGACGGTGGACAGGGCCGGCATCGATCCGGCGACCTTCCGCTTTTCAGGCGTAGGCAAAAGGCCTGGTCAAACGGGTCCCAGCGACGACGCGTGCAGCGAGCGTGCAACATGAGGACTCCTCTATCCTCGTTCGTCCCGTGCAGCGAGCGTGCAACATGAGGACTCCTCTATCCTCGTTCGTCCCGTGCAGGCGACCGGACCTCACTGGATCGTGCCGCCAGGTCGCTGAGCGCCTTCGCTACCTCGGCGTCCCGCCCATCGAGTGCGTGAAGGTAGCGATTCGCCGCAGCGGAGGACGAGTGTCCGAGCCGCTTCTTCAGGTCTGCGAGAGTCGCACCGGCCGCAGCGGCTAGGCTCTGACCCGTGTGGCGCAGATCGTGAAAGGCGATGTCGACGCCGACCTTCTTGCGTACACGGACGAAGGCTTGATAGACGGCGTTGCCCCGCATGCGCGCACCGTCCCGGCCGACAAAGAAGTACTCGGTTCCGGCCCACTCCTTCGCGTGCTCAATCAGAAACACCAGCACGTGAGGAGGCACGGAGATCTCGCGCTTGCCTGCCTCGGTCTTGGGTTCTTTGTCGAACGCGGCGGTGGATTCGAGTAGTTCAACGCGGTTCGTCCGCACCCACACGGTGCCCTTGTCGAGGTTGACGTCCTCGCAGCGCAAGCTACATACCTCGCCACGTCGAAGACCACACCACGCCGCGAGGACGACGGCGGCCCGATAGCGGGGCGTGATGCCCCTGATCAGGTCGGCTACCTGTTCAGGGGTCGCGATGTTGCGCTCCTTTGCTTTGGTGCTGCCTGCGCCCGGGATCTGGCAGGGGTTACGTGCGATCGCGTCATCTCGGACGGCAGCGTTCATGACTGCGCGCAGGAATCGGTAGGACTGCGCAATGGAGGTACGGCCACCCGTACCCCTGAGAGCTTTGGCGTACCAGGAACGCACAACCGGCGGAGTGATTGCGATCAATGGGAGATCAAGCAGCGAGTCCATGTGTAGACGCATGTTTCGCCGACACGTCTCGGCCCAGCGAGGGCCAACGTCGGGGTTGTCATTTAGGTACGCTTCGGCGTACTCGCCGAGTGTCTGCCGCCCCAGTTGTTCATCCAGCCACTGACCACGGCTAATGTCCGCCTCTACACGCGCTAGCCAGCGGTCAGCATCGGTCTTCGTGCGAAACGTGTCCGGTGCGTACTGTCGGCGGCAGTTCGGGCCGATGAAAGAGGCCTGATAGCGCCCCGACGGCAGCCTGCGCACCATGCCGAACCGACGCCGCGCCATCAGGCGACCGCCCGGCCAGCACGCCACTTGACCTCGACGGGTTCGACCGTGACGGCGGCGATGTACTCGGCGAGGGCCGATGACGGAATCCGCACGTGGTGACCGAGCTTGACGAACCGGATTCGACGTTCAGCGATCAGCCGCCGTGGGAATCGGGGGGGGGGGCCAGCAGTTCGGCTGCCTCGACCACGGTGAGTAGGCGTTCCAAGGTCATCACATCTTTCATGACTACGCCGCTGTGGCGGCTCCGGGGATAGTTGCCGAAAGATTTGGTGCGGGTGGTCCGGCGCGTTGTTTCGCCTGCTCGTATTGCTCGCGCCATCGTTGTCGTCGGGTGATGGCGTGGGCGATGAGCCGCAGGTACGAGGGCGCGTCGGTGTCGCCGGGTTTGACGGGTGACCAGAGGTAACGGGGGTGTCCGTCTGCCCGGGTGGCGGTTGCCGAAAACTCGCCGTGGTCGTCCATGTCGATGCCGGCGTCTTCGAGGACGGTCCGGACGATGGCGGAACGGTCGGCCTTATGCTCGGTCAGCGTCTTACCGGTCCATTTACGCGAGACCAGGACCCGGCGCCCACCGAGACCGAGATGGTCACGGTCATGCGCTTTGGAGCGGCACAACCCCGGCACCAGCCCGGGGCGGGTGTTCTTGGGCTGGACACCGAAGCGGAGCCAGTTCGCACACGTCGGCGCACACGGCAGCCAACGAACCTCTTCGGCGATCCGGTCAATGTGTGCTTGCCGGGCCGCCGAGACTTCGCCATCGTCGTTGAGGTCGTCGGAGATGTTCTTGGTGAGGTATTTGGTGAGGTAGCCGACGCGGCGGTCAGCCGCAGGAGTCCCAGCGAGGATGCCTTGCATGTCGATCTGGGTACCGAACCGGACCACATGCGCCGGTTCCGCGTCAGGGTCGGCGTCGAGCTGGTCGAGGGCTTCATCCCAGGTCGGCAGCAGCTCGCCCGTGTCTGAGTCGCAGTAGCCGCCTGTGTGCTCGTCCCACACCGGCAGCCGATCCACGTAGGCCGCCTCATCGAACGAGGGCCACCACAGTTGGTGGTAGGTCGCGGCCACCACTTGCCGGACCAGCGCACGCGGGAACGTCCCCCGTACGGCGGCATGCAGATGCGGGGCGAGGCGGCGTTGTGGTTCGACGGTGGCGAAGTACTGCACCGGGACCCCGGTGGCGCGGCGTAGGTTCTGCCAGAACCGGTCGATCAGTTTTGGGAAGTGCAGCGCATCCAACGCCGCCCGCCGGTAGTCATACGAGCCCGGATGGACCGGGACGCCTTCACGGGTTACCCGCCCGTAGGACGGCATCGTCAACGTGAGGAACATCGACGGCCTGTAGATCTTCCCCTCCGGTGTGTCGAACACCCGTCCCAGGGTCGTGTGCTGCTTCGGCGGACGTGGCAAGTCATCGGCGTCATCGCGGCGACGAGTGGAGCGCACACGACGCGCACCTTCCCCCGCCCCATCGCCGTCGCCCTCGCCTTGCCCCTCGTCGTCATCTTGGCTCTCGTCGGTGTCGGTGTCGGTGTCGGTGTCGGTGTCGGTGTCGGTGTCGGTGTCGGTGTCGGTGTCGGTGGTGGGTTCTTGGGTGAGGTTGTCCCGCGTCAAGTAGTTGGCAAGATTTCTTCTCGATCGAAGTTGGGGATGGTGGGGTCGGCTAGGCCCTGGTGCACCTCCTTCGGCCGGTTCCAGGCGATGGCCTCGTGGGGGCGGGTCTCGTTGTACTCGACGCGGTAGTCCTCGGCCCGTTTGGCGAGCATGATCGCGTCGTCGATCTCGTCGATGTAGAGCCGTTCGTACTTCAGGGTTCCGAACCCGCGCTCGCGGGAGCCGTTCTGCTCAGGAGTCCGAACCCGGGTTCTGACGTGGGCCAGTTCGGGATGTGTAGCGATGAACGCTTCGAACGCGAACGAGCGGAACGGGCCCCCGTTGTCGGTCACGATCGTCACCATCGGCAGCAGTTCGCCAGTCTGTTCGTTGACCTGGCACAGATCGGCCAGCGGGTGGCCGAACAGGGCCTCGTAGTCGGCCAGCGCGAGCTCGACAGCGGCGATCGCGTCGTGCTGGTTCGCCGTGGGTGACACGTGCCATGGGTGCTCGTACTTCGAGTAGTAGTCCCGGCATCCGGCGATGCGCCACGTCCCGCCTGTGGTGGTTTCAAACTCGGAAAAGTCCAGTTGCCACACCTGGTTCGGTGCGGTCGGCGTCTCAGCGAAAGCGGCCTTGCGGCGCTCAGCAAGTTTGCGGCGTTCACGCTGGTAATGAGCGGGAAGGAGCAGGCCTTCATCACGCAACGCCCGCAATACGGTGGCCTGGGACACGACGTGTCCGTCGTGGCGGACCATGGCCCAGATCTTGCGGTGTCCCCACGCCGGATGCGCTAACGCATGCTGGCGCACCCACTCGGTGGCCGCGTCCCGGGCCGGCCGGGGCCACGGCCCTTTCTGCTTCCGGCCAGCGCGGGCTTTGGCCTGCCAGCGCCGCCAGGTCCGTTCTGGCACGTCGAACAGCTTGCACCACCGCGAGGTCGACATGCCTGCGTCGATCCTGATCACCTCGAGGTCCTCGAAGGGCCCAACCGGGACTCAGCAGACTTCTTCCACACCCGGACCTCCACCGCGGCCTCACCCAGAGCCTGGGTCAGCTCGGCAACCTCTGCCTCCAACTGCTCCTCACGGCTCGACGGACCAGACCGCCCAGCCGTCAACGCGGTCTTGCCAGCCTCTAGGAACTCCGCCTTCCACCGACCGATCGACTGCTCAGACACCTTCTCCCGACGCGCCGCCTCCGCAATCGTGATCTCACCGGCCAACACGCTCAACACGATCCGGGTCTTCTTCTCCGGCGGAACCGATGGCGGCCTACCCATAACTCAGACTCCTCACTCAGACTGACACAACAGCCCTGCCACAAAGTCTGACGCGCGACAAGGTGCCACTGGGGTGCTCCCTACTTTCCGGACTGCGGAGCCCATAGGGTTCTGTTTGGAGAGGAGAGGATTTCGTGGCTAGAAAGAACGGGAAGTTCACGCCTGAGTTCCGTGAGGAAGCGGCCCGGTGCCACTGGGGTGCTCCCTACTTTCCGGACTGCGGAGCCCATAGGGTTCTGTTTGGAGAGGAGAGGATTTCGTGGCTAGAAAGAACGGGAAGTTCACGCCTGAGTTCCGTGAGGAAGCGGCCCGGCTGGTGGT